>DASYMT010000179.1:0-3919 GCA_036008925.1 Acidimicrobiales bacterium
CCCCCTGCGTTGGACGACGGGGCCAGCACGGGCCCGTAGCCGTCCCAGAAGTACTGGCGCACCAGCGTGGAGATGCCGGTCAGGATGGGCGCCGACATCGACGTGCCCTGGAGGTAGTGCTCGTCCTCGGCCGAAGAGCCCTTGGGGCTGACGACCACCTGCCCGGGCGTGGCCAGGTCGGGCCCGAAGCGGCCGTCGTTGGTGGGCCCGTGGGAGGAGAACGAGGCCAAGGTCAGCGGCGAGACCTGGGGCTGGTCGCCGTTGGCCGAGGCGGCGGAGGTCAGGTCGTTCTTGGCCGTGGCCGGAGAGCCGACCGAGCCTGCCGAGGGCGGGACGGCGGTGGCCTCGTTGCCCGCCGAGACGACGATGGCCATGTCCTCGTGGTTCCACACGAAGCGGTCGAGGGCGTTGGCGTTGTCGGCCGCGGCCGAGGCCACGTTGCCCGCCGTCCCCCAACTGTTGTTGTGGGTCCGGGCGTCCTGGAGCGGGTTGTAGGCGGCGAAGACGTCGGGCCCGTGCGAGTTGGGCAGCACGGGCGCCGAGGGCTTGTAGGCCTGGGCGAAGAGCTGGCCCAGGTCCGTGGGGATGCCGCCCAGGCTGCCGTCAGGAGAGGCGATGTTCTGGTCGACGAGGCGGGCCTCCCACGCCAGCCCGTCGGCCCGGTTGAGCTCGCCGTAGGGGGCGATGTTGCCCGCCACCGAGCCGCCCGTGTGGGTGCCGTGGGCGTCGGGGTCGGCGGGCCGGGCGCCCGAGTCGCCCAGGTCGAAGAAGGCCGACAGCTTGCGGTGGTTGGTGTTGTGGGCGTCCACCTGGGTGGGGTCGCCGCCCGGGAAGGTCATGGTGAAGTCGGCGTCCTTGCAGGCTGCGGGGCAGTCGGAGAAGTAGGCCTGGGCGTCGCCCTTCACGTCGGGCAGGTAGTTGATGCCGGTGTCGGCCACCGCCGCGGTCTGGCCCGCGCCGGTGAGGCCGAGGCCGGAGGCCGGGTCGGTGAGGTGCAGCACCTGGCGGGCGCCGGTGTCGGTGACCCACCGGGCGGTGGCGTTCATCAGCTTGAACTCGGCGGGCCGGTTGACCCACGCCACCTGACGCACGGCGGCCACCGCCCCGAGCCGGGCCGCGTCGGTCGACACGCGCACGGCCTCGTCGCCCGAGCGGCCTTTGACCATGCGCACGCCGGCCAGGCCCGCCAGCGCCTCGAAGCCCGCGGCCCGCTCGCCGTCGGAAAGGCCCGGGAGGAGGTTGACCACGTAGTCGCGCCCGCCGGTGGCCTGGGTCAGCCCGGGGGCGATGCGCCAGGCGGGCTGGAGGGGACCGGAGAAGTGGAGTAGCGGGCCGACCTGGTTGACCACGGCCAGACGCTGCTCGGGGGTGGCGTAGACGGCATAGGCCTGGTCGGGCAGGTACCCGACCATGGTGGCCCCGCTGGCCTGCACGGCGGCGGCGACGGCGGCCTGGCCTTCAGGGCGGGCGGACTGGAAGACCCACGGCGACGGCGTGCCCGCCACCGTCAGGGGGGCGGCATCGGGCGCCAAGGGCCGGACCCGGGCCACCTTGGGCCCGGTGGAGCCGGCGGCGTCGAACGTGCCGACCTGGAGGTGCAGCATCGGCCCGCCTGCACCGGCGGGCGCCGCCTTCACCCCCGCGACGGCCGTCAGGGGGAACAGGAGCGTGGCAAGTACGACGGCGCCGACCAGGGACCGCTTCTTCATGGGACGACCTCACGCGCTTGGGGGTTCGTCCAGGCTATCGGCGTCACCGTCAATGTCTTCCGCACCGTCTTCCGCACCCCGCCAGTCCTACCAGCGGGGTGTGACATCTACGCCGGCGCGCCCAAAGCCATCGGGGCGCCCCGGTGGAGGGCGCCCCGATGGTGTTACGCGTTCTCCTTGGCCCGCTGGGCCGCCTTCTGGCGCTGCTCGAGCGCCTCGGCCTTGGCCTCCTTGGCCTGGGCCTTGGCCTCCTGGCGGAGGCCCTTCAGCTCCTCGGACGCCCGCTCCTGCTGGGCCTCGCCCTCCTGCTGGAGCTTGTCGTTGCCGATGAGCGCGCCCACCAGCTCTTTGTTGAGGCCGACGAACTTGTCGCCGATGCCCCGCAGCTTGTTGAGGTCAACCTTGCCGATCTGCATGTTCCGTCCTCCTTGGGGGATGCCGAGGACCTTATAACCGCAAACAGCGGATCGTAAACTCTTGCAAGCACCTATTCAGGCGAGGCGGACGGGCCCTCCAACTCCCGCTCGACCTCGGCCAGGCTGGTCACGTCCGACTTGCCCCGCCTGCGCTGGTCCCACAGGTAGTAGATGGTGAGCACGATGGAGATGGCCGTGAACAGCTTGAAGTTGCGGTCGAAGAAGCGGGTGACCGCGCCCACGGGGCCGCTGAAGATGTCGCCGAACTGGTAGAGCACCACCAAGATGGCGATGGTGCCCGCCACGTTGAGGACGGCGAACAGGAGCGGGTTCATCCCCATGGCCCCGGCCAGCACGCACACGAGGGCGCCGGGGAAGAAGAAGACCAGGGCAGGCGAGAACTTGGGGAAGTTGCGCTCCAGCCAGGGGACGAGGCCGGTGTCGGGGGCGAAGCGGCGCTCCACCCAGCGCACGGCCCGGTCGCCGTAGAGATAGCCCAGGGCGAAGAAGAGGGGGTCGGTCAGGACCCGCCGGAAGAAGCCCACGAGCATGAACGGCGCGGTCGAGACCTTGTTGGAGACGAGGACCAGCCAGCGGTTGCGGGGGTCGAGGGCGATGAGCACGAGGGGGTGCTCGCGCAGCAGGGCGGGCCAGGTGGCGTTGGCCACGTAGCCGCCGATCACCACCACGATGATGGGCGCCACCAGCAGGACGAGCGTGCGCCTGCTCGGGTTGGCCCGGGGCGGCGGGATCGCAGGCTGGTCGTCGGGCGGCGGGTCCGGCGTGTCCAAGGCAACGACGCTAGCGGGGCGGCCCTGCGGCGTACGCTCTCGGGCCATGCAAGGTCTCATGCAGGACACCCCGCTGGTCATCCCCCACATCTTCCAGCGGGCCGAGCGGCTGTTCCCTGAAAAGCACGTGACCACGTCGCTGCCCGGGGGCCGGGAGCGGGTCAGCTATGGCGACTGGGCCGAGCGCACCCGGCGGCTCGGCGGCGTCCTCGACACCCTGGGCGTCTCCGAGGCGGGCCGGGCCGCCACCTTCATGTGGAACAGCGGGCGGCACCTGGAGTGCTACTTCGCCATCCCGTGCACGGGCCGGGTGCTGCACACGCTGAACCTGCGCCTCTTCCCCGAGCAACTCACGTACATCGTGAACCACGCCGAGGACGAGGTGATCTTCCTCGACCGGTCGCTGGGCGCGCTGATCGCCCCACTGCTGCCGAGCTTCGAGACGGTGAAGCACATCGTGGTGGTCGACGACGGCAAGGGCGAGGTGCCCGACGACCCGCGGGTGCTCGACTACGAGGAGCTGCTGGCCGCGGCGTCGCCAGTGGCGTTCCGTGTCGACGACGAGAACCGGGCCGCGGCCATGGCCTACACCAGCGGCACCACCGGCAACCCCAAGGGCGTGGTGTACTCGCACCGCTCGACGTTCCTGCACACGCTGGGGTGCCTGACCGCCGACCTGCTCGGGGTGTCGGAGCGCGACACCATCCTGCCGGTCGTGCCCATGTTCCACGCCAATGCCTGGGGCCTGGCCCATGCCGGGGTGATGGCCGGGTCGAACCTGGTGTTCCCCGGCGCCGACCTGTCGCCCGGCAACATCGCCTCGCTGATCGAGGAGGAGCGGGTCACGCTGGCCGCGGGCGTGCCCACCATCTGGATGGGCGTGCTGCCCGAGCTGAAGGGCCGCGACACCTCGAGCCTGCGCGCCATCCCGTGCGGTGGCTCCGCCGTGCCTCGCGCCCTGAGCGAGGCGTACCGCGCGCAGGTCGGCCTGCCGATCATGCAG
>DASYMT010000180.1:0-8541 GCA_036008925.1 Acidimicrobiales bacterium
GTTCGTGGTCGTGGAGGTGGCCGCGGCCGTCGAGTGGCTGGCCCAGGACGTGGTGTTCCTCACCGCCTTCGCCGGAGCGCCGCCGCCGGGCGGGCCGCCCCTGCGGGCCGAGGACATGCCGGTCCCGACCGGGTCGTCGGCAGGGCGCCATCGCTGGTTCGAGCCTCCTGCCGACGGACCGGCCGTCCTGCGCTTCCGGCCCGAGCACAACACCATCCGCCTCCACACGTGGGGCGACCGCGAGTGCTGCCTGCCCGAGGGGGCGACCACGGCCTCGCTGGTGGACGAAGGCCTCGCCCTCGGCGTGGGCGACCTGCTCGTGTTCGAGGAGGTGCTCGGCCCCCGGACCGGCGTGCCCGGCGACGCCGACCCCACCCGACGGCATGTCGTGCGGCTGACCAAGGTGGCCGACCCGGTGGACGACGTGGTGGAGAAGGTGTTCGTGCGCGACGTCGAGTGGGGGCAGGAGGACGCGCTGCCGTTCCCGCTGTGCCTGTCGGCCGTGGGCGGCGAGGACTGCGGGCTCATCGCCGACGTGACCGTGGCCCACGGCAACGTCGTGCTGGTGGACGACGGCGTGCGCGTGGCCGAGCCGCTGCCGCCCGTCCCCGAGCCGCGCACGACCGTGGTGTGCGAGGGGGAGTGCGAGCCGGTCCGCCTGCCTGTGCCGGACCGCCGGTTCACGCCCCTGTTGAGCCGGCCCGATGTGACCTTTGCCGAGTCCCTCCCCGGCCTCGACCGGTGTGGCGGGCCCGCGTCGGCCGCCTCCCTGCTGCAACGCGATCCGAGCCGGGCCACGGCCCAGGTCGCGCTGGCGGTGCCCGGGCGGGACGAGCGGTGGACGGCGTGCCGCGACCTGCTGGCCTGCGGTCCCGACGACCGCTCGTTCGTGGTCGAGATGGAGGAGGACCGCCGGGCCCAACTGCGCTTCGGCGACGACCGCTTGGGCGAGGCGGCCCGGGCCGGGACCGCGTTCGAGGCCCACTACCGCGTGGGCTGCGGGCCCGCGGGCAACGTGGGGGCCGAGACCATCGTGCAGGTCGCCCTCCGGGGCAGGCGGGAGGACGTGGTGGTGCGGGTGCGCAACCCGCTGGCCGCGGTCGGCGGCACCGCGCCCGAGTCGCTGGCCGATGCCAAGCTCCGCATCCCGGTGGCCTTCCGGGCCCGGCGGGAGCGGGCGGTGACGGCCGACGACTACGCCGAGCTGGCTGCGCGCGCCGCGGGCCCCCGGGTGCAGCGGGCCGCCGCCTCGTTGGTGTGGACGGGGAGCTGGTACGAGGCCGACGTGGCCCTCGACCGGCGCGGTGGCGCCGAGGACTCCGGCTGCGGCTGCGGCTGCGGGTGTGCCCGCGGGTCTAGGACGGGCCGCGGCCCAGGCGGGGGCGGCGGCGCGGGCGCGGGCTGCGGGTGCGGGTGCGACGACCGGTGCGACCCGGACGACGTGGAGGCGTCGGTGGACGGGGCGCTGGCGGGCGTTCGGCGCATGGGCCACGACGTGCGCGTAGTGCAGGCCGAGCTGGTGCCCGTCGACCTCGAGCTGACCGTGTGCGTGCGGCCCGACCACCTGCGGGCCCACGTCAAGGCCGCGCTGCTGGACGAGCTGTCCGACCGGGTGCTGGCCGACGGGCGGCTCGGGTTCTTCCACCCGGACCGGTGGACGTTCGGCGACGCCTTGTACGTGAGCAGCATCCTGGCCGCGGCCCACGCGGTGCCGGGGGTGGAGTCGGCCGAGGTGACCCGCCTGCGCAGGCAGGACGAGGTGGACCGGGGCGAGCGGGCGGGCGGCGTGCTGCGGACGGGTCGGCGCGAGGTCGTGCTGTTGTCGGCCGACCGGGTGCGCCCCCGGCGCGGGCTGCTCGACGTCGTGACCCGAGGCGGACGATGAGCGGCCCGCTGCCCTGCGGCTGCTGCGAGGGCGTCCACGTGGGCACGCCCGAGTCGGTGGCCAACCGGCCCAGCCTGCCCGCCCTGCGGTACCGGGTGGGGACGCACGCGTCCTTCCTGTCGACCATGCTCGCCCGCCTGTCGGCCAAGGAGTTCGAGGGGCTGGTGGGCCTCACGACCCGGGACCGGCGCGACCCGGCCATCGCCCTGCTCGACGCGTGGGCGAGCATCGCCGACGTCCTGGCCTTCTACCAGGAGCGCATCGCCAACGAGGGGTTCCTGCGCACGGCGGTGGAGCGGCGGTCGGTGCTGGAGCTGGCCCGCCTGGTGGGCTACGAGGCCAGGCCCGGCCTGGCCGCGGCCACCCACGTCGCCTTCGAGCTGGAGCAGGGCCACGACGAGGTCGTGCCCGACGGCGTCCGGGTGCAGAGCATGCCCGGCCCCGGCGAGCTGCCGCAGGTCTACGAGACGAGCGAGCCGCTGGCCGCCCGGGCCGCGTTCAACCGGCTGCGCGTGCGCCTCACCAAGCCCCAGACGATCACCAAGGGCACCGCCCCGGGCCTGGCCCGGCTGTGGCTCAAGGGCACCGGCTCGCGGCTCCAGCCGAACGACGGGCTGCTGATCGTCGTGGGCGAGGGGGCCGATGCCACGCCGTTCCTGCGCCTGGTCGACCGCATCGAGGAGGACTTCGACGCCCAGCGCACGCTGGTCCGCCTTCAGGTTGCGTCGAAGCGGAAGGCGCGGCGGCCGTGGGCCAAGCACGTCGACCTGAACGAGGTGCTCGACCTGGTGACGACGGGCGCATCCTCGCCTGCCCACATCGACGCCGTCCTGCCGGGCGGCCTGCACCAGGACTCGGTCCTGCGCCTGGCCCAGGTGCTGCGCCCGGAGTTGAAGGCCATGGTGTACAGGGCGTGGTCGAACGCGGTGGTGAGCAAGCCCGAGCGGGTGCGGGTCTACGCCATGCGCGTGCGGGCGCCGCTGTTCGGCCACAACAACATCGACGTGGCCAAGTACAACGCCGACGGCCAGATCGAGGCCCCGCCGGACTGGATCTCGTGGGAGCCGGATGCCGAGCACGAGGACGAGGTGTACCTCGACAACGCCTACCCGGGCGTGCGCAGCGGCGGGATCATCGCCATGTCGTCGCCTGAAGCGGGGCCGCTGTTCTTCGGCCACGACCCGGCCGCGCCGATCACCGTCGACACGGTGTCCCGCAAGGCGTACGGCCTGTCGGGCAAGTCGACGCGGGTCCAGGTGAAGGGCGACTGGATCGGGCCGTTCTCCCCTCACCACGAGTTCACTATGGAAGCCCTCCGCCGCATCGTCGTCTTCGCCGACAACGAGCTGCTGGAGTTGGGCGAGGAGCCGATCGAGTCCGACGTGTGCCGCACCAACCTCGAGCTGGCCGAGCTGTACGAGGGCCTGACGCCGGGCCGGACGCTGGTCGTGTCGGGGGAGCGGGCCGACCTCCCCGGCCTCACGGGCGTCACCGACGCCGAGTTGGTGGTGGTGGCCGACGTACGCCAAGGGCCGATCGGCGAGAACGGCGCCGTCCGCCCCGGCGACCGCAACCACACCTTCCTCGTCCTGGGCGAGGGCGGGCTGCGCCACTGCTACGTGCGCAAGACGGTGAAGGTCTACGGCAACGTGGTGCACGCCACCCACGGCGAGACCAAGTCCGAAGTGCTCGGCAGCGGCGACGCCCGCAAGGCGCACCAGGCCTTCGCCCTCCGTTCGGCGCCGGTGACGCGGGTCTCGGCGGCCACACCCACGGGGCTCGAGACCGAGCTGGAGGTGCGGGTGGACGACATCCGTTGGCCCGCGTGGCCCTGGTTCCTGGGCCGGGGCCCGGCCGAGCCCGGCTATGTGGCCCGCACCGACGAGGCGGGGGTGACCACGGTGCTCATGCCCAACGGCGTCGAGGGCCGCCGCCTGCCGACCGGCGTGGAGAACGTCAGGGCCCGGTTCCGGGTCGGGCTGGGGACGCCGGGCAACACCGACGCGGGTCGCATCTCGCTGCTCATCGACAAGCCGCTGGCCGTGCGGGGCGTGGTCAACCCGGTGCCCGCCACGGGCGGGGCCGACGCCGAGCCCACCGACGACGCCCGGGCCAATGCGCCCCTTCCCCTGCGGGCCTTGGACCGGCTGGTGTCGGTGGTGGACTACGCCCACTTCGCCCAGACGTTCGCGGGCGTGGGCAAGGCGGCGGCCGACCGGTTGAGCGACAGCGGTCGCCAGGTGGTGGTGGTGACGGTCGCAGGCGCGGGCGGCATCGCCCTCACCCCGGCCTCGGACGTGGTCGCCAACCTGCGCCGAGCCCTGCGCCGGTACGGCGACCCCTCGGTGGCGGTGCGCGTCCTCGTGGCCGAGCGGCTGGTGCTCGAACTGACGGCCGACGTCCGGGTCCACCCGGACCACGAGTGGGCGGTGGTCGAGCCCAAGATCAGGACGGCCCTGCTCGACCGCTACAGCTTCGAACGACAGGGCCTGGGCGACGACGTGGCCGAGTCCGACGTGCTGGCCACCGTGCACCGGGTGGCGGGCGTGGGCTCGGTGCGGCTGGCGCGGATCGCCTCGGCCCCGGCGGGCGGCGACCTGCCCGTGGGCTTCCACCCGGCCCGGCGGGTGGTGGCGAGGGGCGCCCGCCGGGAGGGCGCCGGGCTGCGCCCGGCCGAGCACCTGTACCTCGCCTCCGAGCTTCCCGAGTTCCTGGTCCTGCGAGAGGCGACGGCATGACGACCACTGTGTCCACCGCGACCACTGTGTCCACCGCGAGTGCTGCGATCGACGTCGACCGGCTGTACAGCCTGCTGCCGCTGGTCGACCGCATGCGCGACGAGTCGGTGGGCCACGCCCTGCGCGACCTGCTGCGGGTGGTCGGCGAGCAGGTCGACGTGGTGGAGGACGACATCGCCCGGCTGTACGACAACTGGTTCATCGAGACGGCCGACGACTGGGTCGTCCCCTACATCGCGGAGCTGGTGGGGTGGCTGCCGGTCCCGGCCGCGGGGCCGTCCATCTCCCGGGCCGACGTGGCCGCCACCATCGCCCACCGTCGGCGCAAGGGGACGAGGGCGCTGCTCGACGAGCTGGCGCGCGACGTGGCGGGCTGGCCCGGCCGGGCCGTGGAGTTCGTCTGGCTGCTGGCCTACGCGCAGCACGTCAACCACATCCGCCTCGATCGGGGCCGCACGACCGACGTGCGCGACACGGCGGGGCTGGAGCTGCTCGACACGCCCTTCGACCGTTTGGCCCACACGGTCGACGTGCGGCGCATCTCCTCGCCCCGCACGCGGGGTCGCCACAACATCCCGAGTGTCGGGTTGTTCGTGTGGCGGCTCGGGTCGTACCCGGTCACCCGCACGCCCGCCGCGGTGGTGGAGCGGGTGGGCCGGTGGGCCTACACGTTCGACGCCATGGGGTTCGACACCCAGTTGTTCACCGCCCCCGCGTCGGGGGAGGCCCGCGCCCACCCGGCCGGTCCGCTCGACGTGCCCGGGCCCATCGGCAGGCGCCTGTTCGAGGCGACGGCCGACGACGGCACTCGCCATGTGGCCCCCGACTGGTACGGCGTGGGCCGTTCGTTGGTGGTGTGGGCGCCCGACTGGCCTCGCCACGGCGAAGGCAGGCCCGTCCCGGTGGAGCAGGTCGTGCCCGCCGACCTGGGCGACTGGGACGCGTACCGGCCTCGTCCGGGCACGGTGGCGGTCGACCCGGTGCGGGGCAGGCTGCTGTTCCCGCGTCGCGACGTCCCCAAGCGGGTCTACGTGTCGTACCACTACGGCTTCAGCGCCGACATGGGGGGCGGCGAGTACGACCGGCGGGTGCCCGCCCCGCCCCCCGACGCGTGGGTGCAAACGGCCGAGGACACCAAGTCGTTCGGCAAGGCGCTCGACCAGTGGGAGCGCGACCAGCCCCAGGCCGCCGTCATCGAGTTGGTGGACAGCGACGTGTACAGCGCGCCGGTCGACGTGACGGTGGGCCCCGGCCAGTCGCTCACCATCCGGGCCGCCAACCGCGTGCGCGCCGTGCTGTGGCTGCCGGACCGGCGCACCGACCGGCCCGACGTGTTCGGCGCGTCGATCGCCCCGGGCGGGGAGCTGGTGCTCGACGGGCTGGTGATCGGCGGCCACCCGGTGCACATCGAGGGCCGCGTGCCCGAGCCCGAGGCTCCGGCCGAGGCCGAGCCGCCCGCCGGGTCCGAGGCGGCGGCCGAGGGTGGGGGAGAGGGCGGCGGCGAGGCCGTTGCGAGCGGCGAGGCCGAGGGCGGCGGCTGTGTGGGACCCGCCCGCGTCGTCATCCGGCACTGCACGCTGGTGCCGGGCTGGCTGCCCACCGCGGGCTGTGACTCGTCCGCGCCGCCGCCGCCCGCGCTGGAGCTGGTCGACCTGGACGACGCCCGCGTGGACATCCGCCATTCGATCGTCGGCTCGGTCCAGGTGCTGGCCGACAGGCACGAGGGCGAGCCCCTGCGGCTGGAGGTGGCCGACTCGGTCCTCGACGCGGGCGCCCTCGACGCCGAGGCGCTGGGCGGCTCCGGTCCAGGCGCGGCCTACGCGGTCGTGCGCATCCTGCGCTCCACGGTGTTCGGGCGGGTCCAGGTGCACGCCATGGCGCTGGGCGAGAACAGCATCTTCGACGGGGTGGTCAAGGTGTCGCGCCGGGGGACCGGCTGTGTGCGGTTCTCGTCCGTGGTGCCCGGCTCCCGCACGCCCGCCCGGTTCCACTGTGTGACCGACCCGCCCCCCCGGTTCACGTCGACCTCCTTCGGCGACCCGGGCTACGCCCAACTGTCGTGCTCGTGCCCGGCCGAGATCGCGGCGGGGGCCGACGACCAGTCGGAGATGGGCGCCTTCCATGACCTGTACCAGCCCCAGCGGCTCGCCGGCCTCCAGTTGCGGGCCGACGAGCACACGCCTGCCGGGATGGACGTCGCCGTCGTCCCGGTGACCTGAGAGCAACGAGGAGAACGCACATGCACGCAGACGTCGAGCGGTTCAGCTTCGACCCGGCCAAGCGGTTCCTGCGGGTCATCGAGCAGCAGGGCCGGGTGATGCTGGCGGCCGACAGCAACGAGCAGGCCGCCATCCTGGTGGCCTTCCTGCGCGACCTGGCCGTCGACGTCATCGGCGACTTCGGCACCCCCGCGGGCCCGTCGAACAACAAGCCCGGCCCCGGCTTCCAGGTCACCCTCGACGACGGCCGCATCCGCATCGGCCAGGGCCGGTTCTGGGTGGACGGGCTGCTGTGCGTGAACGACACCGACCTGCTCCCGTACGAGGACCAGCCCGACTATCCGGCCGCGCCCAAGCTGCCCACCGGCAAGGTCGTCGTGTACCTCGACCTGTGGGAGCGCCACGTGTCGTCGGCCCAGGACCCGTCGATCCGCGACGTGGCCCTCGGCGGGCCCGACACGTGCACGCGGTCGAGGCTGGTGTGGCAGGTGAAGACGGCCGAGGTGCGGGCGCCGGGCGGGTCGGCCGGGCTGACCGGCAAGGGCGCGGTCGACCTGTGGCGCAAGATGTGGCGGGACCAGATCGACGGGCAGTCGCGGGGCCGCATGGCCGTCGAGGTGGAGCGGGCCACGGGGCCGGCCGACCCGTGCCAGGTCCCGGCGGGCGCCGGGTACTACGGCAACGAGAACCAGTTGTACCGGGTGGAGGTCCACCGCGGCTCTGGCGTCCTCGGCGCCAACGGCGAGGAGCTGCCCGCCACGTTCAAGTGGTCGCGTGACAACGGCTCGGTGGTCTATCCGCTGTCGCGCATCGAGGGGACGGTGGCCGTGCTCCAGGACCCGCCCGTCGACTGCACCAAGCAGCTCACCACGGGCACGCTCGTCGAGGTGGTCGACGACCTGACGACGCTGCTCGGCCGCCCCGGCGTGCTGGCCCGGGTGGTGGAGGTGGACGACGACGGCGACGACGTGGTGATCCACCTGTCGAAGGGGCCGGCCGAGGCCATCCTCCCGCAGCGCCATCCGCTGCTGCGGCGATGGGACCACCCGGCCGTCGAAGGCGGGCCCGCGGGCGCGGCCGCAGGCGGGGGCGGGGGCGGGGCCGGGCCGCCCGCCGACCCGGACGACGACGGCGCTCTGAAGCTGGTGGAGGAGGCGGACCCGCCCCTGGCCCTGGAGGACGGCATCGTCGTGCGCTTCGAGGCCGGGGGCCACCGGTACCGCACCGGCGACTACTGGACCTTCCCGGCCCGGGCCGCCATCGGCGACGTCATCTGGCCCCGCGACGACAACGGCGACGCTCTGGCCGTGGGGCCCCACGGGATCGAGCACCACCTGGCCCCGCTGGCCGTGGTGGACGCGGTCGAGGGCATGGTCACCGGCGCCGTCGTCGACTGCCGGGTGGGGTTCCCCCGTCTGGCCACGCTGTTCGCCTAGTCACCAAACGCCCGTGCCCGCTCCCGATGCAGGCGTATCGCCGACGGCGGCCGAGTCAGGGGCGGGTGGCGTCGGTCAGGAGGGCCGCCACCAGCACCTCCATGGCGGGCGACGGCGTCAGCCCGATCTCGTTGGCGAGGTGGTTGGCGAAGAAGCGGTAGTGGCGCAGGGCCTCCACTGCGTTGCCGCCCGCCAGGTGGGCCCGCACCAGGCACCGGTGGGAGCTCTCCCGCAACGGCTCGATGGCGATGGCGGACCAGGCC
>DASYMT010000181.1:0-10595 GCA_036008925.1 Acidimicrobiales bacterium
CCGGGATCAGCACGATCTCGGGGGACGGCAGGTCGGCCATCGACGCGTCGGCCACCAGGGTCAGGCGGCCCGTGTCGCTGCGCACCGGCCCGGCCTCGGCGGCCACGAAGGCGACGCACGCCCCGGGCAGCCGGGACAGCACCTCGTAGGGGCCGACGGCGTCGAGGGCGGTGAAGCGGTCGAACAGCAAGATGGCGATGTCCATTGAAAGACTCCTTGGGTCAGGCCGACGCCGCCGTGCGGAAGCGGCGCCGGTATTCGGCGGGGGAGAGGTGCAGGGCGCGCACGAACGTCCGGCGCATGGTCTCGGCCGTACCGAAGCCGCAGTGTCGGGCCACGGCGTCGACGCCGTCGTCCGTCTCCTCGAGCAGCCTGCGGGCCGCCTCCAGGCGGGTCTGCTCCACATAGCGGGCCGGGGTCACGCCGACCTCGTCTCCGAAGCTGCGGGCGAAGTGGCGCACGCTCATGCCCGCCCGGTCGGCCAGCCTGCTGACGCTCAGGTCGTCGCCCGGGTTGGCCGCGATCCAGTGCTGGACCTGGCGCAGCCCGTCGCGCTCGGCCGTCTGGGCCGCCAACTGGGCGCTGAACTGGGACTGGCTGCCCGGCCTGCGCAGGAACAGGACCAGCCTGCGGGCGATGGCCAGGGCGGTGTCGCGGCCCAGGTCCTCCTCCACCAAGGCGAGGGCCAGGTCCATGCCCGAGGTCACGCCCGCCGAGGTCCACACGTTGCCGTCCCGGGTGAAGATGGGGTCGGGGTCGACGTCCACGGCCGGGTAGTAGCGGGCCAGCAGGTCGCAGGCCGACCAGTGGGTGGTGGCCTTGCGCCCGTCGAGCAGCCCGGCCTCAGCCAGGAGGAAGGCCCCCGAGCAGACCGAGGTCACCCGCCGGGCCCGTCGGGCCAGCCGCTGCACCCCGGCGATCAGCGTGGCGTCGGCCACCGCCGCCCGGGTGCCCTCGCCGCCCGCCACCACAAGCGTGTCGACCGGGCCGCGCACGTCGGCCAGCGCCGCGTCCGGCACGTACACGAGGCCGCTGCTCGACCGCGTCGGCGCGCCGTCGACGGTGGCCAGGGTGACGACGTAGCCCGTGGCCGCGGCGAAGACCTCGACCGGGCCCGACACGTCGAGGCTCTGGAACTCGGGGAAGGCGACGACGACCACGCGGCGGGTGCGCACGGGTCCATCGTGCCCGCACAGGGGTCATGGCGGCAATGACGAATACCCCACGATTTCGGCCAGGCCCGACACGCGGGCCCCGTCGGCAGGCGAGAATGCGCCCATGATCCGCATGGGGCTCCAGATTCCGAACTTCACCTATCCCGGCGTGCCCGCCGAGCAGCTCTTCGAGCGGGTGAGCGACATCGCGGTGACGGCCGAGGAGTCGGGCTTCGACTCGGTGTGGGTGATGGACCACTTCTTCCAGCTCCCGCTGCTGGGGCCGCCGAGCAACGAGATGTTCGAGGCCTACACGCTACTGGGCGCGCTGGCCGCCCGCACCCGGCGGGTGCGCCTGGGGGCGATGGTGACCGGCGTGACCTACCGCAACCCGTCGCTGTTGGCCAAGCAGGTCACCGCCCTCGACGTGATCTCGCAGGGCCGGGCCATCCTGGGCATCGGGGCGGCCTGGTTCGACGTCGAGCACGCCGCCCTGGGCTTCGACTACCCCTCCACCAAGGAGCGCCTCGACCGGCTGGAGGAGGCGGTGCAGGTCTGCCGGGCCATGTTCACCCAGGACGTGTCGAACTTCGAGGGGCAGTACTACCGGCTGGTCGACGCCTTCAACAGCCCCCGCCCGGTGCAGCCCGGGGGGCCGCCCATCCTGATCGGCGGCAGCGGGGAGAAGCGCACGCTGCGGCTCGTGGCCCAGTACGCGGACGCCTGCAACATCTTCGGCGACACGGCCGGCATCCGGCACCTGGTCGGCGTCATCGAGCGCCACTGCGCCGACTTCGGGCGCAACCCCGACGAGATCACCAAGACCCGGCTGGGCACCCTGATCCTGGGGGCCGACGGGGCCGACGCCGAGGCCCGGTTCACGGCCATGCTCAGCGAGCGGGGGGTGGACCTGGCCGCGCTCCCCGAGGAGACGGCTGCGGGCATCCGGGCTCGGGTGAGCGTGGGCGGGCCCGACGAGATCGGCGAAGAGGTGCAGCAGCACCTGGCCGCGGGCCTCGACGGCGTGATCTTCAACATGCCCGACGCCCACGACCTCGACCGGGTCCGGTTCGCGGGCGAGGTCCTGCAAAAGGCGCTCGCCTCCGCGTGACCTCAGGGCGTGACCTCAGGGCGTGACGCTCAGGCGAAGCCGCCGGTGACGGTGTGCACCTCGCCCACGCAGTAGCCGGCCTCGTCGCCCACCAGGAAGCGCACGGCCGCGGCCACCTCCTCGGGCCGGCCCAGCCGGCCGAGCGGGGTGCGGAGGGTGAGGAAGCCCCGGACGGTGTCGTCGAAGTCGTCGATGAGGGGCGTGTCGATGTAGGCGGGGGCCACGGCGTTGACCCGGATGCCGAGGGGCGCCACCTCGCCCGCCACCGACTTGGTGAAGGCGATGACCCCTCCCTTGGCCGCCGAGTACTCGGGCCCGCCGGGGATGCCGTGGAGGCCCGCAATGGACGCCATGTTCACGATGGCACCCGAGCGGGCGGGCTCCATGTGGCGCAGCGCGGCCCGGGTGCAGTGGAAGGTGCCGTAGAGGTGGATGCGCAGCATGCGGTCCCACTCCTCGTCGGAGAGGGTCGACGTGGCCTGGACGGGGACGGGCTCGCCGCCGCTCATGCGGGCCGCCATGTTGGCCAGGCCCCGGGCCCGCACCTCGGGGCGGCGGGGGGCGATGCCCGCGTTGTTCACCAGGATGTCGAGTCGGCCGTGCTCGTGGACGACGGCGTCGACGGCCTGGTCGACGGCCGCGGACCCGGCCACGTCGAAGGCGGCGGCCCCGGCCTGGCCGCCCTTGGCCCGGATGTCGTGGGCCGTGCGCTCGGCCGCCTCGCCCGTGATGTCGTTGACCACGACGACGGCCCCGTCGGCGGCCAGGCGGGCGGCGATGGCCGCCCCCAGCCCCGACCCGCCGCCGGTCACCATGGCGATCCTGCCCTCCAGCCCGCTCATGGGCCGGACCCTACGCGCCCTTGCCCTCCCCGTTCATCGGGTGGACCGGCTTCGGCAGGCGGGTCGACCGGCCCAACCGACGTCAGCGGAGGAGGCTGCGGCCCGCCGCCACCAGGACGAAGCCGGAGCAGGCCAGGGCCAGCACGGCCAGCGCCCAGGGGGGCAGGGCGTCGAGCAGGGCCTGGGCCAGGACGTGCAGCGTCGACCGGCGGTGGGGGAGGGAGGCGGCCAGGTCCAGCTTGACCTCCACCCAGAAGCGGCCCTGGTCCCGCTCACCGCCGTCATTCGCTCGCATGTTCACATCTTTCGCTCGTCATTTGCCGAATTGGGCCCATCGACTGCCGGGCCGACCCCGCTGCACCCACAAGATGCCTATGGTCATACTCCAGCGGGCACAAGGCATCGGGCCGTCCGGGGCCGCACAATGGGGCCGGATGTATCCACCAGTCAAGTGCCTATCAGATACGTACTTGGTGGTTACATTGGCAAAATAGCGACTCAAAGTCAACAGGTATCCGGTAAACTACATGCATGCAATTTCGGGGCCGCCGCCGATGAGCGACCGTCTCGCTGCCCATGCCGCCCTGCTGGAGTCGCTGGGGGCCGAGATCGCCAGGCGGCGGCGGGCCAAGGGCCTGTTGCAGGAGGACGTGTCCCTGCGGTGCGGGTTCAACCGGGCCTACCTCAGCGTGATCGAGCACGGGCAGCGGAACCCCACGGTGTTGACGGTGGCCAAGATCGCCGAGGTGCTGGAGTGCAAGGTCAGCGACCTCTTCAAGGGCGGGGGCCACTAACCCGTCGTCTTCCGCCCGAGCGCCCCAACCCGAGTGCTTTGATCGCGCTGACGTCGGTATGCCGACGTCAGCGCGACCAGAAGGGCAGCGACCGGGCAGCCGGGCGGCCGGGGCGGGTGGGGGAGGGGCCGTATGCTCGCCCCCGTGGCCACCGAGGGGGAGAACCAGACCCAGCCCGACCGCGTCCTGACCATCCCCAACCTGTTGTCGGTCGTCCGCCTCCTCTGCGTCCCCGTCTTCCTCTGGCTCGTGTTCGGCCCCGAGCCGTCGCACCGGGTGGCCGCCGCCTACCTGCTGGCCGTCCTCGGGGCGACCGACTGGGTCGACGGCTACATCGCCCGCCGCTTCGACCAGGTCAGCACTCTGGGCAAGGTGCTCGACCCCACCGCGGACCGCATCCTCCTGCTGGCCGGCGTCGTCGCCATCCTCATCGACGGGGCCGTGCCCGTCTGGGTGGCCGTCGCGGCCCTGGCCCGGGAGGCGATCGTGGCCGCCGCCGCCCTGGTGCTGGCGGCCATGGGCGCCCGGCGCATCGACGTGACCTGGGCGGGCAAGGCGGGCACCTTCGGCCTCATGTTCGCCTTCCCCCTGTTCCTGGGCAGCCACGCGCCCGACCTGTGGTGGCACGACACGGCCCGCGTCCTGGCCTGGATCGCGGCCGTCCCCGGCCTGGTCCTCAGCTACTACGCGGCGGCCGCCTACGTCCCCATCGCCCGGGATGCGCTCAGGCAGGGAAGGGTAGGGTCGACCTCGTGAAGGCCGTGATCATGGCGGGCGGCGAGGGGACCAGGCTGCGCCCGCTCACCAGCAACCTCCCCAAGCCCATGATGACCCTGGCCAACCGGCCGATGATGGAGCACATCGTCCGGCTCCTGAAGGACCACGGGTTCGAGGACGTGGTGGTGACCGTGGCCTTCATGGCCAACGTCATCCGCAACTACTTCGGCGACGGCTCGGAGTTCGGCGTGCGCATGGTCTACGCCACCGAGGAGACCCCGCTCGGCACCGCGGGCAGCGTGCGCAACGCCATGGAGGAGCTGGACGAGCGCTTCCTCGTCATCTCCGGCGACGTCCTCACCGACATCGACTTGTCCGCCATCGTGCGCTACCACGAGGAGAAGGGCGCCCTCGCCACCATCGGCCTCAAGGCCATGGAGAACCCGCTCGACTTCGGCATCGTCATCACCCACGAGGACGGCTCCATCGAGCGCTTCTTGGAGAAGCCCACCTGGGGACAGGTCTTCAGCGACACCATCAACACCGGCATCTACGTCCTCGAGCCGGAGATCTTCGACTACATCCCCGGCGGCCGACCGGTGGACTTCAGCGGCGAGGTCTTCCCCGCCCTCCTCGACGCGGGCAAGCCCCTCTACGGCCATGTGTCCGAGGGCTACTGGGAGGACGTCGGCACGCTGGAGGCCTACGTCAGCGCCCACCACGACGTGCTCGACGGCAAGGTCGAGGTCGACGTGCCCGGCTTCCGGCTGGCCGAGGGCGTGTGGCTGGGGGAGGGGGCCGAGGTCGACCCCGCGGCCCGGGTCGACGGGCCGGTGCTCATCGGCGACTACTGCCGGGTCGAGGCCGGGGCCCACCTGAGCGAGTACTCGGTGCTCGGCTCCAACGTTCGGGTCGGGGCCGACGCGTATCTGGAGCGGGCCGTGGTGCACGACAACGCCTATCTGGGCGCCTCGGTCCGGCTCCGGGGCTGCGTGGTGGGCCGCTCGTCCGACCTGCGCCGGGGCGCCCGGTGCGAGGAGGGCGTGGTCCTGGGCGAGGAGTGCTTCGTGGGCGAGCACGCGGTCATCAACCCGTCGGTGAAGGTGTACCCGTTCAAGACGGTCGAGGCCAACGCCATCATCAACTCCTCGATCGTCTGGGAGTCGCGCGGCGCCCGGAACCTGTTCGGGCCCCTCGGCGTGTCGGGCCTGGCCAACGTGGACATCAGCCCCGAGCTGGCCGTGCGGGTGGCCATGGCCTACGGCACCAGCCTGAAGAAGGGCGCCACGGTCACCTGCTCGCGCGACAGCAGCCGGGCCGCCCGGGCCCTGAAGCGGGCCATCATGGTGGGCCTCAACGCCACCGGCGTGAACGTGGAGGACCTGGAGCTGGCCACCATCCCGGTCACCCGCTTCGAGGTCCGCACCTTCCGCAGCCAGGCGGGCGTCACCGTGCGCCTCAGCCCCGACGACCCCGAGTCGGTGGTCATCCGCTTCATCGACTCGCAGGGCATCGACATCACCGAGACGGTGCAGCGCAAGGTCGAGCGCCTCTTCTATAGAGAGGACTTCCGCCGGGTGCTCGCCTCCGAGATGGGCGACATCGGGTTCCCGGCCCGGGCCCTGGAGCACTACACCAACGCGCTGATGGCGTCGGTGGACGGCGAGGCCATCCGGGCTGCCAGCTTCAAGGTCGTGCTCGACTACGCCTACGGCAGCGCCAGCTTCGTGATGCCCAACGTGCTGGCCAAGCTGGGGGCCGAGGTGCTGGCCGTCAACCCCTACGCCAGCACGGCCGGGGCCACCACCTTCGACCGGTGGGCCGCCGCGGCCCGAGTGGGCGACCTGGTGCGGGCCTCCGGCGCCCACCTCGGCGCGGTGATCGACCCCGACGCCGAGCACATCGCCTTCGTGGACGACACCGGCCAGGTGCTCAGCGACAACGACGCCCTCTTCGTCCTGCTCAACCTGGTCTGCCAGACCCAGGACCGCCCCCGGGTGGCCATGCCGGTGGCGGTGAGCGACTGCGTGGCCGAGCTGGCCCAGCGCCACGGGGCCGAGCTGGTGTGGACCAAGCTCTCCACCCCGCACCTCATGGAGGTGGCCAACACCGAAGGCGTCACCTTCGCGGCCAGCCAGGAGGGGGGGTACATCTTCCCGTCGTTCCTGCCCGCCTACGACGCGGTGGCCGCCTTCGTGCACACCCTGCACATGCTGGCCGAGACGGGGTTGCGCCTCTCCAAGCTCGTGTCGACGGTGCCGCGCGTCCACATCGCCCACGAGAGCGTGCTCACGCCGTGGGAGCAGAAGGGCCTGGTCATGCGCACGCTGGTCGAGCGCAACAAGGACCGCGAGCTGGTCCTGGTCGACGGGGTGAAGATCCTCCATGACGACGGTTGGGCCCTGGTCCTGCCCGACCCCGAGGAGCCGCTGACCCACGTGTGGGCCGAGGGGGCCAGCGACAACGAGGCCCGGTCCCTGGCCCAGGAGTACGCCCGCCGCATCCGCCAGTTGATGCGCTGAGCCGCTGAGCCGCCGGCGAGCAGTCAGAATGTCCACGTGCCGCGCCGGTCGTCGCTCGTGCTCGCCGCCGTGTTCACCGTCTTGGGCTTCCTCCTGGTCACGGCGGCGGGGTCGGCGCGCGCCGGGCGCAAGCAGGCCGAGCCCCGCAAGGCGCAGCTCGTGAAGCTCATCCAGCAGCGCCGGTCCCAGGTGGGCGACCTCGACCAGGCCGTGCGCCAGCTCCGTACCGAGGTGGCCGACGCCCAGCGCCGGGCCAGCCGCCAGGGCAGGCAGGACCGCGAGCAGGCCAAGCGGTCGGCCGACCTGGCCGAGGCGGCGGGCACCGTCGCCCTCCGGGGCAAGGCGGTGGTGGTGAAGCTGTCCGACTCCGACAAGACGCCGGCCGACCCCGACCAGGCCGACGCCTACCGCATCCGCGACTCGGACCTCCAGCTCGTGGTCAACGCCTTGTTCTCGGCCGGGGCCGAGGCCATCGACGTGAACGGCAGCAGGCTGGTGGCCACCACGCCCATCCGCTCGGCGGGCGACACCATCGTCGTGAACTTCCGGCCCCTCGGCCCGCCCTACGAGGTGAGCGCCATCGGGGCCGACCGGGCCGCCTTCGAGCGGTCGGAGATCGCCAAGCGGTTCAGCCGCTGGGAGCACCTGTTCGGCCTCGGCTTCAGCGTGCGCGAGGCCACCGTGACCGTGCCCGCCTACACCGGCCGGGTCGGCATCTCGACGGCCAAGCCCACGGGAGGCAACTGAGCCGTGTCCCCCCGCAACCCGCCCCGTCCCTGCCACCGCCGTTCCGGGCGCGTCTCCCTACCGCCGCGGTGCAGCTCCGTGCTCGAAACGGGAAGGGGGCGGTAGGCCGTGCTCGCGCTGTTCGGGCTGATCGTCGGCGCCCTGCTCGCCATCCTGCTGCGGCCGAGCGTGCCCCAGGACCTGAGCCGGTACGTGGCCATGGCCGTGGTCGCGGCCATCGACTCGGCCTTCGGCGGCGTGCGCACCTACTTGGAGCGCACGTTCAACGACCGGGTCTTCGTGATCTCCTTCGTCCTCAACGCCGCGCTGGCCATCTTCTTGGTGTGGGTGGGGGACCAGTTGGCCGCCGACCTGGCCACCGCGGTGGTCGTCGTCTTCGGCATCCGCATCTTCCAGAACCTCGCCGCCATCCGCCGTCGTGTGTTCGGGGGCTGAGCAGGTGGGCCGATGAGCGCGGCCGCCGCCCCGCGCCTGCGGGCCATGGCCACCGGCCCGCTGTTCGTGCTGCTGGTCACCGGCCTGGTGGGCTTCCTCCTGGTGTCGCAGCTCCGGGGCACGCAGCGGTTCAGCCAGCGCCTGTCGGCCGAGAGCGAGGGCGACCTGGCCCGCATCCTGGCCAGCCTCACCACCGAGGCCGACGCCCTGCGCGACGAGATCAGCACCCTCAAGCTCCAGCTCGTCGACCTGGAGGCCAGCAGCCGCAACGACCAGGCCGCGGCCAAGGCGGCCGAGGACCAGCTCCAGGCGCTCGAGGTGCTGGCCGGGACGGTGCCGGTGGCAGGCCCCGGCGTGTCCCTCGGGGTGCAGGACCCCGCCAACAGCGTGGGCTACGACACCATGATCGACATCGTGCAGGAGCTGCGGGACGCGGGCGCCGAGGCGGTGTCGGTGAACGGCCTGCGGGTGGGGGTCAGCAGCTCGTTCGCGGGCAAGGACGGCCGCATCCTGCTCGACGGCGTGGTGCTGGCCCCGCCCTATCAGGTGGCCGCCATCGGCCAGCCCGCCACCCTGGAGGGCGGGCTCAAGATCCCGGGCGGCGCCCTCGACGCGCTGGCCGCCCTGAAGGACGTGCGGGCCGACCTCCAGCGGGCCGCCCGCCTCGACCTGCCGCCGCTCGCCCGACCCCCTGCCTTCCGCACGGCCCGTCCTGTAAGTTCCACCCCATGAACGTCCCCGACGATCTGCGGTACACGGCCGACCACGAGTGGGCCAGGCTCGAAGAGGGCGGCCGGGTCCGCATGGGCATCACCGACTACGCCCAGGACGCGCTGGGCGACGTGGTGTTCGTGCAGCTCCCGGAGCCGGGGGCGGCGGTGGAGTCGGGGGCGTCGTTCAGCGAGGTGGAGTCGACCAAGTCGGTGTCCGACATCTACGCCCCGCTGGCCGCCACCGTGGTCGAGGTCAACAGCGAGCTGGCCGACGCGCCCCAGAAGCTGAACGAGGACCCCTACGGCGAGGGGTGGATCTGCGTGCTCGAGCCCGCCGATGCGGCCGGGTATGAGACGCTCATGGACGCCGAGGCGTATCGCAAGCTGATCTCGGACTGACATGGCCACTGCGAACGGCGTGTTCTGCAACAAGTGCGGGCATCGGAACCCCACGGGGTCCAACTTCTGCTCGTCCTGCGGCGCGCCGCTCGACCACCCGGCGGGGGAGGACACCACCATCACCCTGCTGCCCGCCGACGCCGCCCTCGACTCGCCGGAGGACGAGGTCACCGTGAGCCTCGACGACCTGCCCGATGGCACCGGCATGCTCCTGGTCAAGCGGGGCCCCAATGTGGGCTCGCGCTTCGTGCTCGACGCCGAGGTCACCCGGGCGGGCCGCCACCCCGACAGCGAGATCTTCTTGGACGACATCACCGTCTCGCGCCGCCACGCCGAGTTCGTGCGCCAAGGTGTTGGGTATGTCCTGCGCGACACCGGGTCGCTCAACGGGACCTACGTCAACCGCGAGCGCATCGAGGAGGCCGTGTTGGCCAACGGCGACGAGGTGCAGATCGGCAAGTTCAAGCTGGTGTTCGTGACTGCTGCGGGCGAGGGGTAGCGGTCGTCTTGGCCGCCGACCGGGCATACCTGTCGATCGGGGAGGTGCTGTCCCTCCTCAAAGACGAGTTCGCCGACATCACCATCTCCAAGATCCGCTTCTTGGAGAGCCAGGGCCTGCTCGACCCCGAGCGCACGCCGTCCGGGTACCGCAAGTTCTACGACTCGGACGTGGACCGGCTGCGCTGGATCCTGCGCCAGCAGCGCGAGCACTTCCTCCCGCTGAAGGTGATCAAGGGCAGGCTGGGGACCGAGGAGACCGAGTTCGAAGAGCCGCGGCCCGAGGGGGCCGAGGAGCCGCAGGCCGCGGAGCCGCAGGCCGCGGCCCCGCGCCCGCCGGTGGGGCCGGGGCCTGTGCCCGCGGCGGCGCCCCTGTCGACCCCCGCGCCGCAGCCCGAGCCGCGCCGGCCCGTCCTGCCGCCGCTTCCGACCAGCGCGACGGGCATGTCGTCCGGGGCCAGCCTCACGCTCGACGAGCTGTCCGGGGCCAGCGGCCTGTCCCGGGCCCAGGTCCGCGAGCTGGAGGAGTACGGCCTGCTGGCCGGACACGGCACCGGCGGCAGCACCTACTACGACGAGGAGGCGGTGGTCGTGGCCAGCCTGGCCGCGGGCTTCTTGCGCTTCGGCGTCGAGGCCCGGCACCTGCGGGCCTACAAGAGCGCG
>DASYMT010000182.1:0-1757 GCA_036008925.1 Acidimicrobiales bacterium
GCCGTGCACATCGTCCTGCACGCCACCGACGATGACGACGCGGGCGACATCGAGGGCCCCGACGAGATCGAGGCGCTCGACGCCCTCAACTCGGTCGACGTGCGCCACGTCGGCATCTACCCGTACGACGGCGGCAAGAGGAACGCGTCGAAGGACTACCAGACCGTGACACTGCGCCGGTACGCGGAGAAGACGTCGACCCTCGCCCCTGCCGGTGGGCTGGACTGCGACGGCGACGGCGAGACGGACGTGGCCGAATTCGAGCCGGTGGTCTGCGCGGTGCCGCAGACCATGGGCGACAGCGTGCCGATGGCGTCGGTGGTGGAGCGGGTGCTGCTGGCCCTGGCCAGCACCCAGCCGGTCGAGGTTGTCCCCGGCCCGTCGCCCCTTGGCGTGGAGGCGGCGGGCCTGGGCGACTTCCACGCCGTCGACCTGCGCGAGGCGCACTCGGGCATGGAGTTCCGGGTGCAGGCGACCTGCCCTCCCGATCGCATGGGCACGGAGGTCGACGTGCCCCTCCAGCTCCAGGTGGGCGGGGTCGTTGTGGCCCTTTCCTCCGTGCATGTGGCGTGCATGGCCACGCCCCGCCCGCCTGCCCCCGAGCCGCCTGTACCGCCCCGCCCGCCCCGGGTCCTGGCCGCGCTGCCCCCGCCTGCGCCTGCACCGCCCGCCCTGGCCGAGTCGACGGCCACCGCCGAGGCCTCCTCCGCCGCATCGTCGAGCGCGCACGCGGCCCAAACGGGCCTGGCCGTGCTGCCCGAGGACGCGCCGGAGCTGACGGCCGCCTACGAGGACGAGGCCCGCTTCACGGCCAACCGGCGCATCCCCGCACCCGGGACCGGGCCGGCCGCGGCCGGCCTCGTCCTCGCCACCGCCCTGTCGCTGCTCTACGCCGTCCAGCCCCGCCTGGCCAGAAGGGAACGATGATGCCGAAGGACCTGCTGCACCTGCTGGAGAAGCGAATGGCGGCATGGCGGCTGGCCCGGCGCAGGCGCCGGGTGGGCAAGGGCCGTTCGCCCCAGCGGGGCGGGATGCTCGCCCTGATGGCGTCGTTGGCCGTGCTGATCGCCGCCGTGGTGTGGTGCTTCGCCTACCTGTCGCCCACCGACCGGGGCATGGAGCTGTCGATCGACAGGCTCACCCGCCTGGTGGCCTCCGGCAATGTGCAGCAGGCCAAGGTGCTCGACGAAGACGCCCGCATCGCGGGGACGGTCAAGGGCACCACGGCCGCCGGCGGCTCGCAGACCGTGCGGTTCTGGACGGCCGTGCCTCGGGGCGACGCGTCGCTGAGCCGGCTCATCCAGTCCTTCAGCGAGGCCAAGATCCCCATCCGGGTGGACAGCCAGTCGTCCAAGGGCACGGTCCGCACGGTCCTCACCGGGCTGCTGCCCCTCGCCATCCTGGCCAACCTGTTCGCACTCTTCTTCGTGGGCGGGCGGCGGGGCGGCAGCCCGTTGGGCGAGGTGGTGCTGTTCGGCCAGCTCCGCAGGCGGGGCACGGCCCACAAGACGGTGGGCTTCGCCGACGTGGCGGGCGTGGACGAGGCCGTGGAGGAGTTGCGCGAGGTGGTCGAGTACCTGGCCTCGCCCGACCGGTTCCAGGCCGCGGGCGTGTCGCCGCCCAAGGGCATCCTCATGTTCGGCCCGCCCGGCTGCGGCAAGACGCTGCTGGCCAAGGCGGTCGCGGGTGAGGCGGGCGTGCCCTTCTTCAGCCTGTCCGGTGCAGAGTTCGTCGAGTCGCTCGTGGGTGTCGGAGCG
>DASYMT010000183.1:0-3019 GCA_036008925.1 Acidimicrobiales bacterium
CCGCCCGCCCCGCCAGACACGAGCAGGCGCTCGCCCATGCCCAGCCCGCACTGGGTGAACAGCGCGTCGTGGGCGGTGGTGAAGGTCTCGGGGAAGCCGCCCGCGGCCGGCCATTCCACGGTGTCGGGCACGGGCAGCGCGGTGCGCTCGTGGACCACGGCCAGCTCGGCCTGGGCCGCCCCCGCCACCACGGCCATGACCCGGTCGCCGGGGGAGTAGCGGAAGGCATTGGGCCCGACGCCCACCACCTCGCCCGCCAGCTCCATGCCGGGGATGTCGGCGGGCACGCCGGGGGGCGGGGGGTAGAAGCCCTTGGCCTGCAACAGGTCGGCGTTGTTGATGCCCGCGGCGCGCACCCGCACGAGCACCTCCCCGCGGCCGGGCTCGGGGTCGGGGTGCTCGCGCACCTCGAGGGCGCCGTCCACGATCGTCACTGCTCGCATCTGCCTAGCCTCGCGCCATGGGCGTCTTGGACGGCAAAGCCGCAGTCATCTCGGGTGGCGCGTCGGGCATCGGGCTGGCCACCACCCGCCTGTTCCTTGAGGAGGGCGCGCAGGTCGTGGTGCTCGACCGGCACGAGCCGCCCGAGGCCAGCCGCTTCGTGGCGGGCGACGTGTCCGACCCCGCGGCATGGGCCGAGGCGATGGCAGGCGGCGTCGACATCGCCTATCTCAACGCAGGCGTGGTGACGGGCGAGACGGACATCGCCAAGCTGACCGACGAGCAGTACCGGCGCATCATGGGCGCCAACGTGGACGGCGTGGTGTTCGGGGCCCGGGCCGCGGTGCGGGCCATGGAGGGGCGGGGCGGCGCCATCGTGGCTACCGCCTCGCTGGCCGGGCTCATCCCCTTCCCGCCCGACCCGGTGTACGACCTGACCAAGCATGCGGTGGTGGGCCTGGTGCGGTCGCTGGCCCCGCAGTTGGAGGCCAAGGGGATCACCGTCAACGCCGTGTGCCCCGGCATCGTGCGCACGCCGCTGGTGGGGGAGGAGGCCACGGCCGGGCTCGACGCCGCGGGCTTCCCGCTCATGCCCCCCGAGCAGATCGCGGCGGCCGTGCTCCTGTGCGCCACCGGCGAGGCCACCGGCCAGTGCTATGTGTGCCAGCCGGGCCGCCAGCCCACCGCCTACCGGTTCGGCAACGTGCCCGGCCCGCGCCTTGAGGGGGCCGAGGGGATGCGCCCGCCCGACGTGGCGCCGGGCCAGGATGCCTAGGCCGCCAGGCCGCCAGGCCGCCAGGCGCTACGCCGCGCCCTGGTGGGCCGTGCTCTCCCGCTCCTCCAACCCGACCGCCTGGCGCAGCTCCTTGATGTCCTGCCTGAGGGTGTCGTCGTCGTAGCGGTCGGACAGGCGGTTCATCAGATCGGCCAGCCCGTCGGCGATGGCGTTCAGCTTGTGCTGGGTGGCCATGTTCTCCCGAGTCTGGCTGTTCTGGAGCAGGGCCACCATGAGGAACGTGATGATCGTCGTGGTGGTGTTGATCTGGAGCTGATAAGTCGAGTCGAGGAAGGCGTCGAAGCTGCCCTTGGCCAGCACTCGGAGGACGCCCTGGGCCAGCCACAGCACCACGAGCAGCAGGCAGAAGGCGAAGAACGGCGCCCGGCTGGCGACACGTGAGGCCCAGCCCGCGAACTTGTCGAAGAAGCCGACGCGGCTGGTGACCTCGCTCGGCATGTACACGCTGTGTTTGGCTTCCACCCTTCGCCTTTACCCAAAGCGGCGGGCGAGGAACTCCAAGGTGGCGGCCCACTCCTGGGGCGTGCCGAGCTGGGTGGCCACGAAGTCGGTCACGCCCGCGTCGGCCAGGCGGTCGACGGCCTTGGCCACCGTGGCCTCGTCGCCCGCGATGGCCACGTCGGCCGGGCCTGCTGCGCCCTCGCGGTCGAGCATGGCCCGGTAGGACGGGAGGGTGCCGTAGATGGCGTACACCTTGGCCGCCTGGGCCCGAGCCGCGTCCACGTCGCTGGTGATGCACACGGGGAGGGCGGCGACGATGCGGGGGGCGGGCCTGCCCGCGGCTTCGGCCGCGGCGGTGAGGGCGGGGACGATGTGGCCCTCCAGCGTGCCCGGGCCGGTCATCCAGGTGACGGTGCCGTCGGCCTGCTCGCCGGTGAGCTTCAGCATGGCCGGGCCGAGGGCGGCGATGAGCAGCGCGGGCGGCCCGTCGACCCGGATGTTGAGCGGCCCCATGGTCATGGCCTTCACCGTCTCGCCCTCGAACTGCACCTGCTCGCCCCGCAGCGCGGGGTTCAGCACGGCCAGGTACTCGCGCATGGCCCGCACCGGCTTGTCGAACGAGTAGCCCCACATGCCCTCGACCACGACCTGGTGCGACAGGCCGATGCCCAGCGCCAGCCGCCCGGCCGACGCGGCCTGGGTGGTGAGGGCCTGGGCGGCCAGGGTCAGCGGGTGGCGCGGGTAGATGGGGACGACGCCGGTGCCCAGTTCGACGCCCGGCACCTCGCGCCCGATGAGGGCGAGAAGGGTGAGGGCGTCGTAGCCGAAGACCTGGCTGAGCCAGACGGACGAATAGCCCTGGGCGGCGATGGAGCGGGCCTGCCCGATCACGTCGTCGATCGGCTTGAACTGGTCGAGCATCACCCCATAGCGCATGGGGCGGACGCTAGCCGCGGCGTCGCCGGGCTAGTTGGGGCGGCCGATGCCGACCAGGTCGCTGCGGTAGATCGACGAGTACCGCACCGGCACGCCCGAGTGGGACGCCTCGACCATGGTGCCGTTGCCCACGTAGATGCCCACGTGGTGGATGGGGCTGCCGTAGAAGAGGAGGTCGCCGGGCGCGATGTCGGCCATGGCCACCCGGTGGGTGGCGCTGTACTGGGCCGACGAGGAGTGGGGGAGCGACACGCCGCCTGCCCGCCACGCCCAACTGGTGAGGCCCGAGCAGTCGAAGGCCTCGGGGCCGCTGGCGCCGTAGCGGTAGGGCTTGCCGATCTGGCGGCGGGCCTCGGCCACCGCGGCCGACGCGCCTGCGTTGGGGGCGGGCGCGGGGCCGGGGTC
>DASYMT010000184.1:0-3027 GCA_036008925.1 Acidimicrobiales bacterium
CGGACGGGCACCAGCTGCGTCGACATCACCGCGTACATCCGTTTGGCGATGTCGTCGACCTTGGCCTGGATCGCCGGCCCGGTCAGGCCGCTCTCGGCCAGCGCCTTGAGCTCGCGCACCAGCTCGTGCATCTGCTTGCGCCCCTCCCACGACAGGCGCACCGGGCCCGACACCTGGATCACGAACTGGTAGGCCGACGCCAACGTGTCGCACATCGAGCAGTGCTCGTTGACGGCCACGGCCACGTTCTGGGGGGTGAAGGTGCTGGGACTGCCCTCCACGATCACGAACTGGATGGCGATGGCGGTGGTCTGGCACTCGGTACAGCTTGCGTAGGCGATGGCCGTGTTGGTGGCGTCGACCACGTCGCCCGAGACCTTCACGATGGAGAAGGCCAGCTTGAAGATGCTCGAGCCGTCCTTGGTGTTGACGGCGATGGCGCTGTTGTCGTCCTTGGGCGCGTCGTTGTGGTCGTCGGCCCACGCATGGGGCGCGGCAAGCAGCGACAGGACGACGAAGGCGCTGGCGAAGAGGGCGGTGAAGCGCTTCATGGCGTGCTCGTGGTGGTGGTCGGGGCGGCCGTAGTGCTGGTGGTCGTGGCCGGCCGGGCGGTCGTGGTGGTGACCCGGCGGCCTGTGGTGGTCGAGGTGGTGCGGGCCGGTGCCGTGGTGGTCGTGGCGTTGGCCGGGTCCGACGGGCCGGGGCCGGGCGGCGTGGTGCCGCTCGGGCCGGTGCCGGCCGGGTCGGCCGAGGCCTTGTTCAGGCGCACGATGGGCGCATCGCCCGCGGGCAGCTCGCGCACCGCGGCCACCCCGTCGCCGATGGTCCCCCGCTCGCCCGGCCGGATGGGCTTGTAGTTGCGGTTGGGGACCCAGGCCATGGCCAGCAGGACCATGACCGCCGCGCCCGCGGCCAGGGCGGCCGAGCGCAGGACGGGCTTGCCCTCGGTGGTGCGCCAGGCCCACTGGGCGCTGCGCTGGAACACCCGCACGATCATGAGGATGATGCCCAACACGGGGAGGGCGAGGACCACCAGTTGCAGCACGCCCGCCACGCCCATGAGCCAGTCGCCCCGGCCGAAGGCCTTGGTGAGGTCGCCCCACTGCCGGCCCGCCGAGTCGAGCGCGGTGCCCACGATGCGGGGCAGGTGGATGAGGACCATCAGCAGTTGGACGAGCAGCAGCGGCACCACCACGAGGACCCAGGCGGTGACGGCCATGCGGACCCAGCGCTTGAGGACGGTGACCCGCTCGTCGGCCCGGCGCCAGGGCAGCAGGCTCTGGAGGATGGGCTTGATGCGGTTGAACAGGTCAGGCACCCCGGTGAGGTCGGCCACGATGTAGTAGCCGTCGAGGCGCACGACGGGCAGGAGCTGGTGGACGATCTCGAAGTGCTGGACCACCACCAGCAGCAGCAGGGGTTCGAAGCCGGTCAGCAGGTAGGCGCCGACGGTGGCCAAGATGACGAGGACGTTGAAGTACACGCCGCCCAGGTCGGTGCGCAGCCGGGCCCGTTTGCCCAGGCGGTAGGCGTCGGTGACGTCGGTGTAGAAGGCGGGCCAGGCCAGGTACAGCCCGCAGCCCATCTTGCCCGGCTCGGCCCCGCCGAAGCGGCAGGCGGCGGCGTGGCCGATCTCGTGGAAGGCGGCCGAGAGGACCACGGCGGCGAAGAGGGGGAGGAACAGGCCGGGGTGGTACATCGACTGGCGGATGGCCTGGGCCACGCCGTGCTGCCCGAACAGCCAGACGTCGGCCGCCACCAGGCCGATGAGCACGGCGATGACGATCGGGGCGTGGAACAGCGGCATGAACACGCGGGCCAACCCGTTGGCCAACCGCTCGGGGATGACCGCGGCGCGGAACTTCAGGGCGAGGAGGGGGTCGGCCTTGGCCACGGCCGGGTCGGCGCCGTCGGCCCTGGTGAGCACGCCAAGGGGGGTGAGGCGCTCTTCGATGAGGAAGCGCACGTTCTCGGCGCTGAGGTTGCGGCCGATGTCCTGGCCGACCGCTTGGGCCAGCTCGTCATAGCCCTTCTGCCCGTCGGCCTGGTCGGCCACGGAGTAGAGCAGGGGCGTGAGCTGGATGACCTGGCCGTCGCCCCGCCGCACCAGCGAAGGGGGCTCCTTGTAGCCGGAGCCCTCGTACTCCCCGATCAGCTCCACGCCGTCGGCCAGCCGCGGCGCGGGGCTGTTCGGGGGTCGGGGTTTCGGTTCGTTGTCGCCGGTGCTGGTCGGGGCGTCGGCCGTGACGGTCATGGGAGCGGGGCCCGGCTCAGGTCTTCTGGGTGATGGGGGCCGTCTGCTGGGCGTTGGCGTAGGCCACCGAGTTGTCGGAGGCCACATTGAGGGCCACCGCCGCGTTCACCGGGGCGGCCAGGTTGGCGTTGATGAGGGACATGGCCTCGCGGTCGGGCAGCTCCTCGCCCGTCTCCTCGGCCAGCTCCTCGTCGGTCAGGCCCTTGTTCTCGTCTGCCATGGTCTTCTCCTCAGGGGGTCTTGCGGGTGACGCGGGTGCGCCGCCCGTTCTGCACGATGTCCACGTCCTGGCGGGTGCTGGCCGTGGTGTCGGTGCCCGACTCGGCCACGTTGACGGCGCTCACGATGTTCACGTCGTCCCGCTGCTCGGCATTGCGGAAGGCCTCGCGGACCTGATCCCGCACGAGCTTGCTGATGTCCATTGCGGCTCCCTTCGCGGCCCGGAGGCCGGCGGGCGTTGCGTGGTTGCGTGTGCTGCTGGGTCGCGCCGCCGCCGGCCAGGGGGCCGTCTGGTGGGTCTAGGTCTGCTGGGTGATGGGCGCCGTCTGCTCGGCGTTGGCGTAGGCCACCGAGTTGTCGGACAGGACGTTGGCGGCGACGGCCGCGTTGACCGGTGCCGCCAGGTTGGCGTTGATCAGCGACATGGCCTCGCGGTCGGGCAGCTCCTCGCCGGCCTCCTGCTCGATCTCGGAGTCGGTGAGGTCGATGTCGTCCTTGGTCTGGTCCGTCTGGTCCTTCGCCATGAGTGGCTCCTTGTCTGCGGTTCGGGTCAG
>DASYMT010000185.1:0-2602 GCA_036008925.1 Acidimicrobiales bacterium
CCGGTGGTGTCGGAGGAGGAGCTCCTCGCCTTGGCCGACGTGGCGGTCGAGGCCGGTGAGATCGAGTCGGACGAGCGGGCGCTCATCGGGTCGATCATCGACTTCGGCGACACCGTGGCCCGCGAGGTCATGGTCCCCCGGCCCGACATGGTGGCGGTGGAGGGCGGGGCCCGGGTGGCCGACGTGATCGAGGTGGCCATGGCCGCGGGCTACAGCCGCATCCCGGTGTTCGAGCAGGGGATCGACGACATCATCGGCGTCGTCTACATGAAGGACCTCATGCGGGCCGAGCGGGAGGGCCGGGCCGACGAGCCGACGCGCAACCTCGTGCGCGAGGCCCACTTCGTGCCCGAGACCAAGCGGGTGGCGGAACTCATGCGGGAGATGCAGCGGGAGAAGTTCCACATGGCGATCGTGGTCGACGAGTACGGCGGCACCGCGGGCCTGGTCACGCTGGAGGACCTGATCGAGGAGCTGGTGGGGGAGATCGTCGACGAGTTCGACGTGGAGGAGGCGCAGATCGAGCGCCTGCCCGGCGGCAACTACCGGGTCAACGCCCGCATGCCCATCGACGAGGTGAACGAGCTGCTCCACGCCGACCTCCCCACCGGCGACTGGGACACGGTGGGCGGGCTGCTCTTCTCGCTGCTCGGGCACGTGCCCGCCGAGGGCGAGTCGGTGGAGGTCGACGGGCACCTGCTCACGGCCGAGAAGGTGCAGGGCAGGCGGATCGGGCGGGTGCGCATCGAGAAGCTGCCGGAGACGGCGGACGCCGGCGCGGCGGCCGGGCCCGAGGCCACTTGAGGACCGGCTTCGCCACCCTGGTGGGGCGGCCCAACGTGGGCAAGTCCACCCTGCTGAACCGCATCCTCGGCACCAAGGTCTCGATCGTCTCCGACAAGCCGCAGACCACGCGCACGCAGGTGCGCGGCGTGCTGACCCGCCCGGACACGCAGATCGTCTTCGTCGACACGCCGGGCATCCACAAGCCCCGCACCCTCTTGGGCGAGCGCCTCAACGACACGGCGGTCGACTCGGTCGGCGGCGTCGACGTGGTGTGCTTCGTGGTCGACGCCACCCAGCCCATCGGCCGGGGGGACCGGTTCGTGGCCGCGCGGGTGCCCGGGGACGCGCTGCTCGTGCTGAACAAGGTCGACGCCGCCTCGCGTGACACGGTGCTCGGGCAGTTGGCCACCGCGGCCGGGTTCGACTTCGCCGAGTACTTCCCGGTCTCGGCCAAGACGGGCGAGGGGGTCGACGCGCTGGTGTCGGCCATCGTCGGGCGCATGCCGGAGGGGCCGCAGTACTACCCCGACGACATGGTGACCGACGTGCCCGAGGCGTTCTGGGTGGCCGAGCTGGTGCGCGAGCAGTTGCTGGCCGTCATGCGGGAGGAGGTGCCGCACTCGATCGCCTGCCGGGTGACCGAGTGGGACTGGCCCCGCATCCGCTGCGAGATCCTGGTGGAGCGGGACTCGCAGAAGGGCATCGTGATCGGCAGGCACGGCGCGGTGCTCAAGGAGGTGGGCATCCGGGTGCGCGAGCAGCTCCTGCCCGGGGCCTACATCGAGCTGTTCGTGAAGGTCGACAAGGACTGGCAGCACCGGGCCAAGGCCCTCGAACGCCTCGGCTACTGACGACGAACCCCCCGCCCGACTCTCGCCGTTCTGGAGGACATGGCGCGCCGTTTCCCAGGGCTATGTCCTCCAGACGGGCTTAGCTAGTAGGGGCCGGGGGCGAGGATCTCGGTCAGGAACGACTCCACCTCGGCCCGGTGGCGGGTGCGGCGCATGGGGGGCAGGGCCCGCACCAGGTCCCACCGATACCCCGCAGACGACAGCCGGGGGTCGAGCACGGCCACCACGCCCTTGTCGGCCGACGAGCGGATGAGCCGCCCCGCCCCCTGGGCCAGCATGGTGGCGGCGCGCGGCAGGTCGACCAGCCGGAACGCGCCCGCCCCCGCCTTGTCCCGCCGGGCCTGCATGAGCGGCTCGTCGGGCCGGGGGAACGGGACCCGGTCGAGCACGACCAGCGACAGCGACCGGCCGGGCACGTCGACCCCCTGCCAGAACCCCATGGTGGCGAACAGGCAGGCCTCCTCGTCCTCCGCGAACGAGCGCAGCAGCGCGGGCTTGGGCAGGTCGCCCTGGGCCAGCACCTCATAGGGCAGGCGCGACCGCAGCGCGTCGGCCGCCGCGTGCATGGCCCGGTACGACGTGAACAGGGCCAGCGTGCGCCCGCCCGCCGCCTTCACCAGCCACTCCAGCTCGTCGACCATGGCCGCCTCGTACCCGGGCGAGCGGGGGTCGGGCAGATGGGCCGCGCAATAGAGCAGTCCGTGCGACTCGTACGGGAACGGGCTGCCCACGTCGAGCACGTCGGTCGTCTCCACCGGCAGTCCCACCCGGGCCACCAGGTTGGGCGGGATGGTGGCGCTGGTCAGCACGGCCGTGCGCTCGCCCCACAGCACACGCCGAAGCAGCTCGCTCACGTCCACCGGCGCCACCTTCAGCACCGGCGCATGCGCAGGCCCCTCCACCCAGGCCACGTCGCCTTCCCGCACCTCGGCCACGACGGTGAGGTCGCCCACCAGGTGCCCGCC
>DASYMT010000186.1:0-5998 GCA_036008925.1 Acidimicrobiales bacterium
TTTCCCCGGGGGGCGAGGGGGGCGGGCGCCTTGGCCGCCCGCGACGGTCTCGTAGTACACCCACGGCCCTGACCCCGAGCCGGGGCCGACCGCCGAGCCGGGGCCGCCGAGCATGACGTTATTCATGGTCCCCTGCCCGGCCGCGCCGACCCGGCCGGGCACGGCTTGGGCCAGCGCCCCCAGGCACACGTCGGCCACCCGTTGCGACACCTCCACGTTCCCGGCCCCCACCGCCACTGGCGGCACGGCGGCCACCACCGAGCCCGGCCGGGTCACCACCCGCACCGGTCGCATGGCGCCGCCGTTGGACGGCAGCGTCGGGTCCAGCGCCGAACGCAAGGCGAACGCCACGCACGACTCGGTCACCGCCGCCACCGCGTTCACGTTCCCGGGCTGCTGGTCGGCGCAGCCAGAGAAGTCGAACTCCACCGAAGACCCCGACACCGTCACGACCACTGACACGTGCACCGGCGTCTGCTGCGACGGCCTTGGCCCCCAGGAGTCGAGCACGTCGGCGAACGACCACGATCCGTCGGGCACCGCCGAGACGGCCGCCCGCATGCGCCGCTCGCCGTACTCCAACACCGGTTCGAACGCAGCGCCCGCGGCCACCAGCGCGGCCAGCCGGGCCACGCCCACCCGGTTGGCCCCCACCTGGGCGTCCAGGTCGCCCCGCCGCTCGACCGGCGTGCGCGAGTTGGCGCACAGCATGGCCGCCACCGCGCCCGACAGGACCACCGGGGGGATGCGCAGCCCCTCCTGGCAGACCTCCACTGCATCGGCGGGCATCGACCCCGGCGCCATCCCGCCGAGGTCGGCATGGTGGGCCCGGTTGGCCGCCCACCCCGCCAGCACGCCGTCCACGAAGCACGGCGCCACCAGCGTGATGTCGTTGAGATGTGTGCCCCCGGCGAATGGGTCGTTCAAGATGATCTGCCGACCAGGCCGCGCCCCGTCAGGCCCCACCACCGCCAGAGCGGCGGCCACCGAGGCGGGCATCGACCCCAGGTGCACAGGGATGTGCTCGGCCTGCACCAGCAGCTCGCCCGCGGGCGTGAACAGCGCGGCCGAGCAGTCGGCCCGCTCCTTGATGTTGGGCGAGTAGGCGGCCCGCCGCAGCACCTCGCCCATCTCGGTCGCCACCCCGGTCAGCCGGGAGATCAGGACTTGGAGGGACGCAGGATCCACGAGCCACCTCCCCCCACTTCTGCCGTCCAACCGGGGGGCACCCACACGGTGCAGTCGGGCTCGGCCAGCACGCACGGCCCCACCGCGGCCGACCGGGAGCCGACCAGAGGCAGCCCGCCCGCGGGCATCGGCGCATCCAGACGGGCCGAGGCCCGCAGGGCCACCACCTCGACCGGCGCACCCGGCCGCCGGAAGCCGTTGCGGCGCTCGTGCTCCTCCTCGAAGTGCCCCACCGACGGCACCGTGACCTCGTGCGACTGCCCCGCGTACCGGCAGTCCACCGCCAGCTCCACCTCCACCGCCGACTCGCCCACCCGCACCGTGGCCACCCCCGTCGCCGCGGCCAGCGTCACCCGGGCGGGCACCTCCGCAGCCACCCCGAGGAGCCGACGGGCCGCAGTCCGGGCCAGGTCGAACCGGGCCGCGGCCACCCCCTCGTGGTCGAACGGGTCGGGCCACGACAGCACCACGTCCTCCTGGGGCGGCGACCCCAACAGCCCCACGGCCGACAGCACGCCCGCCCGCTCGGGCACCACCACCGCGGCCATCTCCAACGCCGCCGCGATGGCGCAGGCGTGCAGCGGCCCGGCCCCGCCGAAGGCCACCAGCGCCAGCCCCCTCGGGTCCACGCCCCGCGCCACCGTCACCGCCCGCACCGCCTCGACCATGGCTGCGTCGACCACGTCCACCACACCAGAGGCGGTCACACCCGCCGTCTCCAACGCGGCAGCAGCCAACGACAACGACAGCCGCCCCAACCCCGGCAGCGACGCATCGGCAGGAATCCTGCCCAACACCAGGTCGGCATCGGTCACGGTGGGGGCGGCACCGCCCAGCCCGTAGCACGCAGGCCCGGGCACGGCCCCGGCCGACTGCGGCCCCACCACCAGCGCCCCGCCCGCGTCCACCGACGCCAGCGACCCGCCGCCCGCCCCGATGGTGTGGATGTCGAGCGACGGCAGCCGCACGGGAAAGCCCGCCACCGTCCGCTCCCCCGCCGCCGCGGGCGCCCCGTCGAGCACCAGGCACACATCGGTCGACGTGCCGCCCATGTCGAAGGTCACGCAGTCGCCGAAGCCCGCGGCCACCGCCGCCGCGGCCCCGGCCCGCACCCCGCCCGCAGGCCCCGACAACAGCAGCGCGACGGGCCGCTCAGCGGCCCGGGCCACCGGCAGCAGGCCGCCCGCCGATGTGAGCACATAGACCGACGACGCCACCCCCGACAGCGCCCGCAGGTACCCGCGGCAGACGGGCCGCAGGTAGGCGTTCAGTACCGTGGTCACCGTGCGCTCGTACTCCCGGAACTCGGGCGACACCTCGTGCGAGCAGGTCACGTCGTAGCCCCGGTTCGACAGGACCGCGCCCACCAGCCGCTCGTGGGCCGGGTTCAGGTCCGAATGCAGCAGCACCACGCACACGGCGTCGACCTCGCCGGGCAGCACCGGCACGGCCTCGGGGTTCACCATCACCAGCTCGGACCCGTCGGCCGCCAGCCGCCCGCCCACCTCGAACCGCAGTTCGCGGGGTACCAGCGGCTCCGGCCGGTCGGCCCAGATGTCGTACAGCGACGGCCGGTCCTGGCGGGCAATCTCGATCACGTCGGCCAGGCCCTGGTTCGTCACCAGCGCCACCACCGCGCCCCGCCGCTCCAGCACCGCGTTGGTCGCCACCGTCGTCCCGTGGGCCAGCAGCGACGCCGCCCCCACCGCGGCCACCCCGGCCCGCACCGCCTCGGCCGGGTCGGCGGGAGTGGACGGCACCTTCACGATGCGTCCGTCGTCGGCCACCACATCGGTGAACGTGCCCCCGGTGTCGACCCCGACCTTCATGGCTTGACCACCCACACGTCCTCGTCGCCCAGATGGTCCCGCAGCGACCGCACCACCCGGCCCACATACTCGTCGTCGCCGTCCCAGACCACCACGGCCTCGTGGCCATGGCGGGCCAGCCACGCGTCCCGGCGCGACAGCGCGGCGCCCGCCTGCTGCTTGTTCTCCGGGGCCCTGGCCTGAAGCAGCACGGACTCCCGAGCCCCATCGAGCAGCGTGCGGTAGCGCTCCTTCGAGGCGTCCGGCCACACCCCCTCCTGGCCCGGGAACGCCAGCACGGCCACATAGGGGACGCCCGCCTCCAGCGCCGCCTCCGCCCCCAACTGCTCGGCCCCCAGGCCCAGGCCGGTCAGCACCACCAGGTCGGGCGACACCGCCTGCTTGGCCGCCAGGATCTCGGACAGCTTCGAGCGCACCGCCGACGAGACGAGGTTCTCGTCGTACCCGCCCAGCTCCGGCGGCCGGTTTCCCGCCACCACCAGCTTGTGCCCCTCCGGCACGCGCGGATCGGCCGCGGCCGCGGGCACGTCCGCAGGCCCCAGCTCCGTCGGCACTCCCACGCCGCTCCGGCCCTCCTGGCGCCGGGCCGCCTCCACCGCCAGCCGGTCGACCAGGTCGTTCATGGCGTCGTTCGAATGGCCCTTCACCCACTCGAAGCGCAGCCGCCCCGGCTCGGCCTGGTACAGCGAGACCAGCGGCTTCCACAGGTCCTGGTTGGCCACCGGCTTCTTGGCCGTGTTCACCCATCCCCGCTTGATCCAGCCCTCCCACCACCGGTCCCGGAAGCAGTTCACGACGTAGGTGGAGTCGCTCACCACCTTCAGCGGCCCCTCCAGCGACTGGGCCGCCTCCAGCACCGCCTTGATCTCCATGCGCTGGTTGGTGGTCAGCGGCTCGGGCCCGCTGGCGTACGGCCCGCCACCCGTCGCCGCCCAGGCCCAGCCGCCAGGGCCGGGGTTCCCCACGCAGGCGCCGTCGGTGTAGACGGTGGTCAGGTCGTCGGCCACGGCCGCTCAGCATGCCCCACGGCCGGCCCTATCTTCGGGAGCCGTGCGCTTCCGCTTCGTGATCATCGTCGTCGGGCTGGTGGGCGGGCTCATCGGGGCCGCCTACCTGGCCGCCCTCCACGCCATGCAGCGCGTGCTGTGGCCCACCCACTGGGCCACCCTCCCCCACCTGTTTATCCTGGTTGGCGCGGGCGCCGTGGTCGGCCTCCTCACCTGGGCCCTGGGCAACCCCGGCGACGTCGAGCTGCTGGTCGACAACATCCACGTGCTGGGCGGCGCCAAGGACGTGCGCGACCTGCGGGCCCTCATCCCCGTCTCCCTGGTGTGCATCTCGGCGGGCGGCGCCATGGGGCCAGAGGCGCCCCTCGTGCAGACGACGGGCTCGACCGGGTCGTGGCTGGCCCAACGCTTCAACATGTCGCGCGAGCAGACCCGCGTCCTCACCATCACCGGCATGGCCGCGGGCTTCACCGTGCTGTTCGGCGCGCCCCTCGGCTCGGCCCTGTTCGCCTTGGAGATCCTGCATCGACGGGGCCTGGAGTACTACGAGGCCCTCCTGCCCGCCGTGCTCGGGTCGCTGTCGGGCTATGCCGTCTACGCCGGGCTGACCGGCGTGGGCCTGCGGCCGATGTGGGACTTCCCGGCCCTCGCCCCGCTGCGGTCGGCCGACCTCGGGTGGGCGGTGGTGTGCGGCGTGGCCGGCGCGGCGGTGGCCGTGGTGTTCACCTACCTGTCCAGCGCCCTGCGGGCCGGGCTGCGGCGGGTGCCCACGGGCCTGCGGCCTGTCCTCGGCGGCCTGGGACTCGGCCTGCTCGCCTTCTGGTCGCCCTACGCCCTCACCCTGGGCGAGGCCCAGATCGACCCCCTCATCGCCCGCCGGGCGGTGGCCGGGGTGCTGATCACCGCGGCGATGGCCAAGCTGCTGGGCACGTCGCTGACCCTGTCGTCGGGGTGGCGGGGCGGGTTCATCATCCCCCTGTTCTTCATCGGCGCGGCCCTGGGCCGACTCCTCCACCTCATGGCGCCGGGCACCAACGAGGTCGTGCTGATGACGGCGATGATGGCCGCGGTCAACGTGGGCGTGACCAAGACCCCGTTGGGCAGCACGCTGGTGGTGACCGAGATGGCCGGGCTCGTCCTGGTTCCCACCACCTTGGTGGCCGCGGTGGTGGCCCTGCTGCTGACCAGCGAGGTGGGACTGATCCATTCGCAGCGCCGGCGCGAGGCCGCCTAGCTCGACCCGCCGCCCCCCGCCCCTCCACCCGTTTGGGCACCTTTTTCCACCTCCACCGGGTGGCTTTTGGTGCCCAAAACGGAACGGAACGAGATGCAGACGCGCACACCCCCGTCGGAGCGCGAGCATGGGGCATGCCTTTGGACCCGGTCATCCTGGACGGCTTCACCCACCAGCTCCCGGACATCGACCCCGACGAGACCCGCGAGTGGCTCGACTCCTTCGACGAGGTGATCGAGGCCCACGGCCGGAGCCGGGCCCGCTACCTCCTGGTGAAACTGCTCGAGCGGGCCAGGGCCCAGCAGGTCGGCTTCCCGGCCACGGTGTCCACGCCCTACATCAACACCATCCCGCCCGAGCGCGAGCCCTGGTTCCCGGGCGACGAGTACATCGAGCGCCGCATCCGGGCCTTCATCCGCTGGAACGCGGCGGTCATGGTCACTCGGGCCAACACGCGGTCGGAGGGCATCGGCGGGCACCTGGCCACCTTCGCCTCGTCGGCCTCGCTCATCGAGGTCGGCTTCAACCACTTCTTCCACGGCAAGGACGACGGCGGCCACGGCGACCAGGTCTTCTTCCAGGGCCACGCCGCCCCCGGCATCTACGCCCGGGCGTTTCTGGAGGGTCGCCTCAGCGAGGAGAACCTCGACCACTTCCGCCAGGAGCTCGGTGGAAACGGCCTTTCGTCGTACCCCCACCCGCGGCTCATGCCGAACTTCTGGGAGTTCCCGACGGTGTCG
>DASYMT010000187.1:0-2618 GCA_036008925.1 Acidimicrobiales bacterium
TCCGCGAGGACTGGATGGGGACAGCAGCGACCGGCCTGATCGTGTTCGGCAGCACGAGCATCTGGCGGGCGGTGTTCCACTATCTCGGCTCGTCCGAGGGTGACGCCCCCGAGGTGCGGCATCCGATGAGCGGCCCCCGGAGCATGGCCGCTTAGCACGAGCAACACCGCACGCTCCACCCGCGACAGAGGGCGCCCACAACGATGTGGGCGCCCTCGTCGCGTCCGGGCCCGGGGAAGTTGGGGCGAGCCCGTAAGCCGTGAAATCTGTGAGCCGTGAAGCTGTACATCCGAAACCGTGAAGCGTGACTCCTACTCCGCAGGCGCCCGCCGGGCCTCCAGCTCCTCGACCGTCATCAGCACGGCCCGGGCCTTGGAGCCTTCGGACGGGCCGACCACGCCGCGCTGCTCCAACAGGTCCATGAGCCGTCCGGCCCGGGCGAAGCCCACCCGCAGCTTGCGCTGGAGCATCGACGTCGACCCGAGCTGCGACCGGACCACAAGCTCCATGGCCTGCTCCAGCATGGCGTCGTCGTCATCGTCGTCCCCGTAACCGCCGCCGCCCGAGCCGCCTGCGCCGCTGAAGAGCCCGTCGTCGGTGCCCTCCACGCCCTCGATGTACTGGGGCTGGGCCTGGCGCTTCCAGTGGCCGACGATCTTGCGCACCTCCTCCTCCGACACCCACGGGGCCTGGATGCGCCGGGGCACGGAGGAGCTCGCCGTCAAAAGCAGCATGTCGCCCTTGCCGATGAGCCGCTCGGCGCCGGGCTGGTCGAGGATCACGCGCGAGTCGGCCAGCGACGACACCGCGAACGCCAGCCGGGAAGGCACGTTGGCCTTGATGACGCCGGTGATGACGTCGACCGACGGGCGCTGGGTGGCGATCACCAGATGGATGCCGAAGGCCCGGCCCATCTGGGCGATGCGCATGATCGAGTTCTCCACGTCGCGCGCCGCCACCATCATCAAGTCGTTCAGCTCGTCGACCACCACGAGGATGTAGGGCAGCCGCTCGTACAGCTCGCCGGTGGCCGGGTCGGCCGTGAGCTCGCCCCGGTCGAAGGTGCTGTTGTAGCCCGCGATGTCGCGCACGCCCACCTCGGCCAGCAGGTCGGTGCGCCGCTCCATCTCGTGCACGGCCCACGACAACGCGTTGGCCGCCTTCTTGGGGTTCACCACCACCTGGGTGAGGAGATGCGGCAGGCCGTTGTACTGGTTCAACTCGACCCGCTTGGGGTCGACCAGGATCAGGCGGATCTGCTCGGGCGTGGCCCGCACCAGGATCGACGTGAGCAACGAATTGATGCACGACGACTTGCCCGCGCCGGTCGCCCCGGCGATGAGGAGGTGGGGCATGGCGGCCAGGCTCTCCATCACGGCCCGCCCGGCGATGTCCCGGCCCATGGCCACCTCCAGCGGGTGCGTGGCCCGCCGGGCCTCCTCGCTGGCCAGGATGTCGTGCAGGGCCACCAGTTGGCGCTGGGTGTTGGGGACCTCGACGCCGATGGCCGAGCGGCCGGGGATGGGGGCCAGCAGCCGGATGTCCGGCGCGGCCATGGCGTAGGCGATGTCCTTCTGGAGGCTGGTCACCCGGGCCACCTTGACGCCGGGGCCCAGTTCCAATTCGTAGCGGGTGACGGTGGGGCCGACGGTCATGCCCGCCAGCCGGGTCTCTACGCCGTGGCCCGCCAACGCCTCCTCCAGCACCCGGCCTCGGGCCTCCAGCGCCCGCCGGTCCAGCTCCTGGGCCGTGCCCTTGGCCAACAGCGACAAGGGCGGCAGCTTCCATGCGCCCTTGGCCGCGGCCGGGCCCAACTCGATGGCGAGCTGCTGGCCGGTGTCGGCGGGCGGCAGTGGCGGCAGGGAGACGTCGATCTCGGCGGGCTCGACCCCGTCGACCGGAGGGACGGGCCCGGGCGCGCCCACGTCGGTGCCGGCGGCCGGAGCCTTGCGCCGCCTGGGCTTTTCGACCGCGGGCTCCGGTTTGTCGCCCAGCGACATGAGCCAGCGCCCGGCGGCAGTCGTCCCGTCGGCCACGAGGTGCCATGCGGTGCGCACCGACGTCTTGGTGAGGATCAGCACGGACAGCAGGCCGAGGGTGACGAGCACCACGCCCGCGCCGTAGGGGGCGAGCAGCGAGCGCAGCGGGCCGCCGACTACGCCGCCCAAAAGGCCGCCCGCCTGACGCAGGTCGGCCAGCTCCTCGGGACCGCCGTGGGCCACATGGAGCAGCCCGGTGGCGGCCAGGAGCAAGAAGGTGAAGCCGATGGCGGCCCGGGCGGGCTCGTGCCGGGCCCGGCCTTGGAGCAGGGCGGCGCCGGTGCCGACCAGGGCCACGGGGACGAGCAGGCGGCCCCAGCCCAACAGCGCGCCCGCGCCGTCGCGCACGAGCCTGCCCGCGGGGCCGGTCAGGTCGGCGTAGATGCCGAGGGCGGCCAGCACGCCCGCCACGATGAGGACGAGCCCCCACACGTCGTCGGACTGGCGGCCCAGGTGGGTGGCGAGGAACTGGCGCAGGCGGGCCGGGGCCGAGGGGCGGGACCGGCCGCGGCCCTTCTTCTTCTTGTGGGCGGCCGGGCGCCGCGCCGGGGCCCGCTTCGCCGGCGGCCGACGGGTCTT
>DASYMT010000188.1:0-14052 GCA_036008925.1 Acidimicrobiales bacterium
GCCATCCTCACCAACCCGGACATGCTGCATGTGGGCATCCTCCCCAACCACGCCCGCTGGGCCACCTTCCTCATGCGCCTGCGTTATGTGGTGGTGGACGAGCTGCACCTGCTGCGCGGCATCTTCGGCACCCACATCGGCCATGTGCTGCGCAGGCTGCGGCGGCTGTGCGCGCACTACGGCTCGTCGCCCGTCTTCGTGTTCGGCTCGGCCACCATCGGCCGCCCCGCGGTGTTGGCGGGCGAGCTGTGCGGGATGCCGGTGGCCGAGGTGGCCGACGACGGCTCGCCCCGGGGCGAGCGGGTCTTCGCCCTGTGGGAGCCGCCCCTGGTCGACCAGGCCTCGGGGGCGCGGGCGCCGGCCAACGGCGAGGTGGCGATGCTGCTGGCCGCGCTGGTCGAGTCGGACCGCCGGGCCATCGCCTTCACCCGCTCCCGCAAGGGGGCGGAGCTGGTGGCCCGGTACACGCGGGACCGGCTCCCGGCCGACCTGGCGTCGTCGGTCCGGCCCTATCGGGGCGGCTACCTGGCGTCGGAGCGGCGGGAGATCGAGCAGCAGCTCTTCTCCGGCCAGTTGCGCGGGGTGGCGGCCACCAACGCCTTGGAACTGGGCATCGACGTGGGCTGGCTCGACGCCTGCCTGCTCAACGGCTTCCCCGGCACCATCGCGTCCATGTGGCAGCAGGCGGGCCGGGCGGGGCGGGCCCAGCAGCGCTCGTTGGCCGTGCTGGTGGCGGGCGAGGACGCCTTGGACCAGTGGTTCGTGGCCCATCCTTCCGAACTGTTCACGAGGTCGCCGGAGCCCGCGGTGGTGAACGTGTCGAACCCGTTCGTGCTCGACCCGCACGTGGCCTGCGCGGCCTACGAACTGCCGCTGACGCCGGGCGACGACGCCTATTGGGGCGACGCCCTCGATGAGGCGGTGGGCAGGCTGGTGCAGGCCGACCGGCTGGTGGTGCGGGGCGGGCGGGCCGTCCACGCGGGGCGGCCGTCTCCCGCGTCGACGGTGTCGCTGCGGACGGGGTCGTCCGACTCGTACCGGATCGTGTCGGCGGCCGAGGACGGGCGGCTGGTGGGCACGGTCGAGGAGGGGCGGGCGTTCACGTCCGTGCACGAGGGGGCCATCTACCTGCACCAGGGCCAGCACTACCGGGTGGCCCGGCTGGACCTGGACGACCGGGCCGCGTGGGTCGAGCCGGTCGACCCCGACTACTACACCCAGGCCCGGTCCGACACCGACGTGCGGGTGTTAGGCGCCGACTCGTCGGTGCGGGTGGGGGCGGCCGTGCTGTCGGTGGGCGCCGTGGAGGTCACCGAGCAGGTGACCGGCTACCGGCGCAAGGCCCTGGGCACGGGCGAGGTGCTGGGCGACCACGACCTCGACCTGCCCCCTTCGGTGCTCACCACCCGGGCCTTCTGGTACACGGTCGAGCCCGCGGTGCTGGTGCGGGCCGGGGTCTCGCCCGCGGCCGCGCCGGGGACGCTGCACGCGGCCGAGCACGCGGGGATCGGGATGCTGCCGCTGTTCACCATCTGCGACCGGTGGGACGTGGGCGGCGTGTCCACCGCCCTGCTGGCCGACACCGGCCTGCCCACCATCGTGATCTACGACGGCTACCCGGGCGGGGCGGGCATCGCCGAACTGGGATTCGCAGCAGGCCGGTCGCACCTGGAGGCCACGCTGGAGGCCATCGCCGCCTGCCCGTGCGAGCGCGGCTGCCCCTCGTGCGTCCAGTCCCCCAAGTGCGGCAACCTCAACGAGCCGCTCGACAAGGCCGGCGCAGTGGCCTTCCTGCGGGCGGTGCTCAGTCGGCGCTGAAGGTGGGCACGGCCCGGCGGCGCACCATCCGCCACAGGGCCCAGCCGATCAGGCCGAGGAGGGCCATGGGGATGGTCCAGCCCAACACGATGACGGTTCCTGCGGCCACCGTCTCGGCCCCGTGGGCGGCCACGGTCAGGCTGTGGCGGAGAGGACTGGGGGCGGGCTTGGGCCTGGGGTCCTGCTTGACCGCGGCGCCCGGCTCGGCCAGCTCCACCCGGATGGTGGCCAGCGCGGCGGCGTCGGCCAGGCGGGCTTTCTCGCCACCGAGCTGCTCGATCTGCTGACGGACCTGGGTGAGCTGGTTCTGCACCTCGATGGTCTCGCCGATGGTGCGCGCCTTGGCCATGAGGACGCGGATGGCGTCCTCTTGGGCCTGGAGGCTGCGGATGCGGGCATCGAGGTCGACGAGCTGGCCGCCCACGTCGTTGCCGGTGAGGCGCTCGTCCTTGACCGAGCCGAGCTTGACCAGCTCGGACCGCACCGCGTCGAAGGCGTCGGCCGGGACCCGCAGGGTGATGACGCCGGTCGAGGTCTCACCCTTTTGGACGCTGCTCTCCGAGGAGGTCACGAACCCGTTGTGGCGGCCTGCGGCGGAGGCGGCCGCGTCGAACGCCTCCCGGAACGAGCCCTTCTTCACCTCCAGGCTGAGGGTGGCGTTCTTGATGATCTTCTGCTGGCCCACCGGGGTCGGAGCCGGGGTCACGGACTGGACCGGGGAGGGTGCGCCGGTCGAGCCCCCGGCTGTGGCCATGCTGGGGGCGATGGTCGTGGCCGCGGGGGCCCCGTCGGTCACCGAGGCGGCCGCGTCGACCTGGCGCATGGCGCCGACGCCGGCGGTCTGCCCCCCGGAAGCGGTCCTCTCCGAAGCCTGGCTGTTGCGCCCGTCGGCCTGGCTGAACACCTTGCTCGAGCCCGGGGTGTTCTGGGCCGCGCCCACGATGGCACCCGCCACCAACAGGAGCCCGCAGGCCCCGATCAGCCACTTGGCTGCTTGTCCCCGACCCTTGTCCATTGCCCAGCCTCCTGTCTCAGAAGTCGGGGCTTGGACGACGGCCTGCGGCGGGCCGGTTCCCGCGGCTGTGGCCGAAGATCGGCGGGGGCGGCCCGGTTCAAGCGGGGGTCGGCCGGGGTCAGCCGGGGGCGTCGGCGGGCAGGTCGCCCAGCGGGTGCCGGTCGACTTGGCGCTTGAGCCAGAGCACGTGCATGAGGACCACGGTGACCAGCAGGCTGGCGGCCACGAAGGCCACGGGCTGGCGGCCCTCGGAGCCGCCGACTTCGCGCACGCCGACGCCCAGGGCGGTCCCGTCCTCGCCGATGGGCTCCTCGCCCGGCTTGAACGGCAGCTTGTCCTTGAAGCCGGGGTCGGCCTCCTCGGCCTTGGGGGTGGGGCGCTTGGACTGCTGGAGCAGGGCCGAGAAGCCCGAGAGGTCGACCTTGCCGGTGCGGGCCAGCTCCGGGCTCGTGGCGTTCCCCGTGCCGGTGCTCGTGCCGCCTGCCCCCGTGCCGTTGGCCCCGGCACCGCCGGCGCCCGTGCCGCCGGTCCCGCCCGTGCCGGTGCCGCCCTTGGCCGTGGTCGTGGTCGTGGGCGGTGGACCCGACACCTTGGCCGAGGCCGTCTCCGACGGGTCCGAGGGGATGCCCTGGTCGCTGGTCGACGCCGAGCGCACCGCCACCACCCGGTACGAGTAGGTGCCGCCCGCGGCCTGGGTCCCCGTGTCGGTGTAGGCGATGTCGGCCGTGTTGGCCACTGCCGTCCACTCGCCCTCGGGGTCGAGGGTGCGCTGGAGCTGGTAGCCGACGATGTCGGGCTCGGGGTTGGCCTTCCACGCCAGGTCGACGCTGCGGGCCTTCGTCGTCTTGGCCGTCAGGCCGCTGGGCGGGGCGGGCTTGACCTCGACGGCCACGTCCCGGCTGGCCGACGACGTCTCGCTGGGCGTGGTGTCCACCGCGCCGTCCCGGCCCTGGGCCGTGACCTTCACCCGGTAGTGGCCGTTGTAGGACGTGGCGTAGTCCCAGGAGAAGGGCACCGAGTTGCCGCTGACGTTGACCGCGATCTTCTGGCCGCCGTGGCCCTCCAGCGACGTGACCTCGATCTGGAGCTGGCCGTTGACCGTCCCGCCCGAGGGCATGAACGCCCGGCCCCCGACGTGGACGACGGGGTTGGCGAGGGGAGCGGCGTTGTCGGGCGACGCCAGCTCGATGGTGGGGGCGACGGCCTGGGCCGGGGGCGCGGCGAGGCCCAAGGCAAGGGGGGCCAGCAGTGCCGCCCCGCCCGCCAGTGCGGCCAGTCGCGCCCGGGGGCCGCGGCTCACGCCTCTCACGCCTCTCACGCCTTGACCGACCCCTGCTTCACCAGGTGGGCCCGGATCACGATGCGCTGCTTGGCCGACCCCTTGGGGTGGCACGACGTGAGGGTCAGGGTGCGCACGCCGGGCGTGTCGGCCACCACCGTGCGGTCCGAGGGGCTCACGATGAAGCCGGCCGTGCTGCCCGAGGCCGGCGTGCGGCCCGCGGGCGGCTTGTCGATCTCATAGGTGCAGTCGCCCACGGGCGTCTCGAGGATGATCGTGTCGCCAGGGGCCAGGCGGTCGATGTTGGTGAAGGGCTTGCCGTACGTGGTGCGGTGGCCTGCGATGCCGACATTGCCCTCGTCGCACGGGAGCGGCGTCTCCGGGTAGTGGCCCGCGCCCGCTCGCAGCGCGCTGGCCGAGGTGCCTTCCACGACCACGACATCGACATCGATCTTGGGCACCTTGATGCGGGTGAGGCTGTCGCCCATCTGGAGGCTCTTGTTGCGGTAGCGCTGCTTGAGCTCGGGGCTGGCGAGCTGGCGGTCGAGCTTGTGCTGGACGCGGCTCTGGTACAAGTTCGTGTAGAAGGGGTAGCCCAGCAGGCCCACGGCGGCGGCGAGCAGCGCCACCGACAGCCCGGACAGGCTGCGGCGGGCCCAGCGGTGGGAGCGCAGGTAGGCGATAACGGGTTCCAAGGCGATTCACTCCCTGCCGAGCCGGGGGCGGCGGGCGCCCGTCGAAGCCAGGCTAAACGAAGGCCCCGGGGTACGAGTCCCCGGGGCCCAGCGTTTTTCGGTGAAGACCGCTGAGCGGATGCTGAGCGGCGTAGGGCTTAGCGGCTGGCCGCGGCCCGGACGGTGGCCCGGCGAACCAGGACGGCCAGGCCCAGGACGACCACGCCGGCCATCGGGAGCAGCGGGTTGCCGCCCGTGCGGGGCAGCTCCCGGGCGATGTCCGGGGTGTTGACCACGGGGATGACCGGGGTCACGACGGCGGGGGCACCGGCCACGCCTGCCTCGGCGTGGGCCAGCTCCAGGGTGATGCCGCCGTCGAGGGCGCCGACCGAGGACTCGCCCAGGCCCATGAGGAGGCGCAGCTTCACGCCGTCCGCCACCGCGCCCTTGGTGCCGTCAGGGTTGGTGACGACCTTGCCGGAGGCCACGTAGATCCGGGACTCCAGCGGCGTGCCCTCGAGGATCGGGACCTCCTTGTCGGGGGCCACGGCGATCTCGTTCACGCCCAGGCTCTGGGTCAGGACGCTGTTGAACTTCACCCGGACGAGGGCGGGGTCGGCGACGGGCTCGGCCGTCTTGCCGGTGGCCCGGTCGTACACGGCGGTGGCCTTGGCCGAGCTGATCTCGATGGTGGCGAGGGGCTCGGTCGAGGGGAGGGCGTTCACCTGGGGCAGGGGGAGCAGCTTGACGATGGCGCCGCTGGCGTGGGCCGTCGAGGTGATGCTGCCTGCGGTGGTGACCACCGAGGCGTCCGACTTGCCGACGCTCACGTCGAGGGTGCGGGTCTTGAGCACGCTGTCCACCAGGTCCTGGACCGTGGTGGTGGCCGGGCAGGTCTGGCTCAGGGTCGAGCAGACCGTGTCGAGCACGCCGCTCAGCGCCTCGCCGATGGGCTTGGTCGCCGCGTCCAGGGCGGTGAGGGCGGTCTGGCCGTCGACGGTCAGGCCCGCAACCGAGCCGGAGCTGACAGCGGTGGGCAGGTTGCCCGAAACGCTGGCCTCGGCGTCGCCGCAGGCGATGCCCAGGTTCACGATGTCCAGCAGGGGCAGGGACTTGGCGCAGCCCTCGGCCGGGTTGTCACTGGCCTTGGCCGACGAGGCCGAAGCGGTCTTGGTGGTGCTCAGCAGCTCGGGGAGCACCTGGCCAACGCCGGTGGCGGTGGCGGTCAGGGCCGAGCTGGCCTTGGCCGTGGCCGACCCGAGCGTGGCCTGCACGGTCTGAGAAGGGGTGACCGGGTTGACGACCGAGACGTTGAGGCCGCGCGCCGCCGCGCTGCCGATGTAGGCCTCGGCGGAGTCAGCGGACGCAGGACCGGCCGCGAAGGCACCGGCGAGAGCCGTCACACTCGCTACTGCGACAAGCCGTCGGATCCTCTGCATTGACGTTGGTGTCCCTTCTTCTCTTCACCGATCGGCCTGTCCCGAATTGGCAGGCCTTTGCTGAAAGTCACCCACTCAGACGGGGTACCCGCCCCTCGATGACGCAATCTGGGTCGGAATTCTGGCCGATGACCTTTAGCACCATGGTTCATCCGGGCTAGTCAATTTCCCTTTGCATCTCGGCATAGGCCACAAGCCGGACAGAACGGACAGCAAAATCGAGCAGCGGCAGGGTGATGGGGACGCGGTAACCAACCCGCACGGCCACCCGGCCGCTGGGCCTGGGGAGCACCTCGACATCGAGGCGGTCGGGGTCGAGGACCGACCCGGCCGCGGCGAGGACGGCCCGCCGGGCGACGGCCGCCTCCCCCGCACCCGGCCCCGACGTTTGCCCAGACGCCTGCCCAGGCGCCGACGCTGCCGCCTCGCCGTTCGGCCCAGCCGACGCCTCGGCCCGGGCCTGCGCTCTCGACGGTGGGCTGCCCGCCTGCCCTGACGCCCCGCCTGCCTTGCCCGCCTTGCCCCTCTTGCCCCCCTCGTCCGCCTTGTCCGGCCTGCCCGCAGGCCGGGCCGGTGCGCCGTCCCGGACGGCCAGCTCCCGCACGGCCTCGCGAGCCGCATGCACGACCAGCACCTGGTCTCGCACCACCAGGCCTGTCTGCACCAGGGCCAGGAGGAGCGCGGCGAGCAGGGGCAGCACGAGGGCGAACTCCACCGAGGCCTGCCCCGAGTCCGCCTGGCCCTCCTCCGCCTGACCCGCCTGGCGGCGCCTCACGTTGCCCGGCCCAGCAACTGCTTGAACACGGCGTCGAGCAGCTTGCCCACCGCCCCGGTCTGCTTGGCCCAGGCGGTCACGGCAACCGCTACCGCAGCCGCGCCCAGCAGCACGAGGGCGTATTCGGCCGAGGCCTGGCCCTTCTGGTCCCGGCCCGCGAGCAGGGATTGGACGTAGACGTACAAAGCGAGCACGACGGCTCCTTCCGTTCTCGATTGGGTCTGTTGATTGGTTCTGTTGATTGGTCTCTCGCCAGTGCGTCAGAGGCGCAGCGCCCGAAGAGCGCCCGCGAGAAGCGGCGCCACCGTGAGCAGCGCGAAGGCGGGGAGGATGCAGAGCACCAGGGGGAAGAGGAGCAGAACGGGGACCCGTCGAGCGGCGGCCTCGGACCGACGGCGCTGGTCGGCCCGGCACTCGGCCGCCAGCCGCTCCAGGGCGGGGCCGATGGCATGCCCGTACCGCAGCGACCCGGCCAAGGTCGCGGCCAGCGGCCGCACCGGCTCGCCCACGGCCGCAGGCAGGTCGTCGAGCGCATCGGCCAGCCGGCGCCCCCGCGTGGTGGCGGCCAAGGCGTCGGCCAGGCCCCGGCCCACCGGCCCGTCGACGTGGCCGGTCACTGCGGCCAGCGCCAGCGGCACCGTGTGGCCCGCGCCCACGGCCAGACGGAGGAGGTCCACCACCTCGGGCAGGTCGGCCTCGACCGCGGTCGTCCGGCGACGGGCCGCCGCCCTCCGCCTGAGCCAGGTCGCCGCCCACCGGGCGGGCCGGGCGGGCCGGGCCGGGAACTGTTCCGGGGGCCTGCCCAGACGGCGCCGACCGACAGCCCGGGCGCGTGGCACCGCCAGCAGGCGGGCCCGGGCAGGCGGCGGGCGGCGCCGCAGCCGCACGGCCACGACCACTCCGGCCCACACGGCTGGCAGCACAGCCGTGAGCCCCGCGGCCGACGCCAACTGCACCCCGGCCCACGGGCCCACTAGCGGCCCGGCCCACCCCAACGCCCGGATCACGGCCCACCGATCCTGGTGAGTCGGCGCATCCACACCGCGCCGAGCCCGTCGAGCACCAGTCCCGCGACCAGGACCGACAGCCCGAGCGGCGTGCGCAGCAGGAACGCCGCGTTGTGCCGGTCGGCGGCCGAGGCCAGGACGGCGAAGCCGACCGGGGCCAAGGCGATGACCATGGCCGACGTCCGGGCCTGGGAGGCCAGCGCCTTGGCCTCGGCCCGGGCCGCCAGCCGCTGCCGCAGCGTGATGGCCACCCCGTCGAGCGCGGCCGCCTGCGGCCCGCCCGTGGCCGCGGCCACGGCCAGCGCGGTGCAGGCCAGCCGCAGCCCGGGGACACCGCTGCCATCGGCGCGCCGGCGGTCGAGCGCGTCGACCAGCGGCTGCCCCCTAGCCACGGCCGCCACGACCTCGTTGAAGACGGCGCCGACAACCGGCCCGGCCGACGCCGCGGCCTCCTCCAACGCCCCATGCAAGGAGCAGCCGGCCCGCAGCGCCCGGGCCGCGGCCTCGAGCACCGCCGGGACCTCGGCGCCCGCCCGCTCGCAGGCCCGCCGTCGCCGCGGACCCTGGGCGGCCACCGGCCCGATCACCAGGGCGCCCGCCGCGAGCACGGCCAAGGCGGGTCCGCCCACCGCCCACGCACCAACCGCAGCCGCAGACACGCAGCCGACCCACACCGTCCAGGCCAGGTCGGCGTCCCAACCGGGCACGACCGCCGCGGCGCGGGCCACCACCACGGCGGGCGGGCGGAGGCGTCGGGCCCGCAGCGGCGGCCGGGGGGTGACACGGGCCCCCGCGGCCAGCCGCCGGGCCCGGCTCCGAGCCGACCGTCCTGCGTGCGAGGTCAGGACGACCAGGCCCGCCGCGGTCCACGCCGCCCTCACGGATCGCTCCTTGGCGGCCTGCTGGGTTGGGCCAGCACGCCCCGCTCGTCGGCCAGCGGCCAGGTGGTGACGCCGTCGTCGCCCACCTCGGCCACGTCGACCACCGCCCGCCTGCCTCCCGGCCGTCTGGCCACATGCACCACCAGGTCCACGGCCGAACCGATCTGCCTGCGCACGGCGGGCAGCGGCAGGGCCACCTCGGCCATAAGGACCATGGTCTCCAGCCGGCGCAGGGCGTCGGGCGGGCTGTTGGCGTGGAGCGTTGACAGCGAGCCGTCGTGCCCGGTGTTCATGGCCTGGAGCAGGTCGAACGCCTCTTCTCCACGGGATTCGCCCACCACCAGCCGGTCGGGCCGCATCCGCAACGCGTTGCGCACCAGTTCCCGGACTCTCACCTCTCCCGCCCCCTCGGCGTTGGGCGGGCGGGCCTCGAGCCGGACCACATGCTGAAGCGGCAGGCGCAGCTCAGCCGCCTCCTCGATGGTCACGACGCGTTGGTCCGGAGGCACGGCGCCCGCCAGCGCGTTGAGCAACGTCGTCTTGCCTGAGGAGGTGGCTCCGGACACGAGGAGGTTTCGCCGCTCCGCCACCACCTGGCGAAGGAGGTCGGCGACCTGCGGCGGGCAGAAGTCGTCGAGGCCGAGGTGTTGCACGGCGAAGCGGCGGATGGTGAGGCACGGCCCGTCGACCGCGAGGGGCGGCATGACCACGTGGGCCCGAGACCCGTCGGGCAGGCGGGCGTCGGCCAAAGGCGAGGCACGGTCGGCCCGGAGGCCGAGCGGGGCGACCACCCGCTCGACCATGTGCTCGATGGCCGCCGCGTCGAGCACGACGTCGGAGCGCACCAGCCGGCCCTCCAGTTCGAGCCAGACCGGGCCGGGGCCGTTGATCATGACCTCGGTGACGGCGGGGTCGGCCAGCAGGGGGTCCAGCAGGCCGAGCCCGCCGATGTGGGCCAGCGCCTCCCGCACGGCCGCGTCGACCTCGGCCGCGGTGGCCAGCGGCGACTCCTCTCGGGCCATGGCGGCCAGAAGCCCGGCGGTGACCGGCACGTCGGGCGCCAAGGCGACAACCCGGGCCCGCAGCCTGTCCGTGAGCGGGCTCGTCATGAGAAGGCCCGCAGGACGAGCCATGCCACCGCGGCCAGCAGGCCGAGGGGCGGGGGCAGGAGAAGGAGCAGCCATGTCATGCCGCCTCCTTCAAGGTCTTGACCAGGGACCGGGGCAGTCGGCTCCGGCTCAGCCCGCCGTCAACCGCCCTGGCCACGGCCTCGCACCAGGCCAGCTCTGCTCGGACCGGGACGTTGAGCACGTCCTCCACGTCGTGGCGCGTGAGGGCGCGGCCCGGCTCAGCCACGAGGATGACGCCCGACGGCCGGACGGGGGCGGCCAGTGCCCGTCGGAGCGCGAGGAAGCAGGGCCGCAGCACCAGCAGCGACATCGACGCCGAGGCGGCCAGGCCGAGGGCAAAGGGGCTGCCCGTCGAGCCGCAGTCGACCACCACTGGGCGATGTTCGGTGGCCAGGGCGGCGAGCAGGCGGTCGGAATCGACGCCGGGCGGCGGCGCGGGCCCGCCCCGCCAGGGCAAGAGCTGGAGGCCGGGCGCGGCGTCGACCATCAGGCGGCCGAGGGCGTCGGGCGCCACCTCGTCGGCGGCCAGCCAGTCGGCCAGCCCCGGCCCGTCGACATCGGGAACGCCAAGGACGGCGGGCAGGTCGCCCGAGGCGTCGACGAGCAGGACGTGAGACGAGTCGGTCAGCAGCAGAGCGAGCGCAGCGGCGACAACCGTGGTGCCGCTGCCGCCCTTCACGGACCAGCAGGCGAAAAGCATTGGGACCTCCCCCGAACGCGTGGATGGATGCGTCAGGGGGAAGCGACGGCGGGGACGTTAGGCCGGGGGTGTGACAGTGGCGAATGATTTTCCGTTGGTTCCCGTCCGGGGATTCGGGGAACGGTCGAGGCCATGCCTCTGCTCACGCTCAGCATTCCGGTCACGGTGCTGCTGCTGGCGGCGGTGCTGTTCCTCTCCGCTCTCGTCGAGCAGCGCTTCCTGTCACCGAGGGCCGTGGTGCTTTCCAGCGTCCGCGCCCGCCGCAGCACGCCGGAGTACACAGAAGCCCTGGTGGCGAAGCAGTTCGAGGACATGCTGCGACGGCGCTAGACGCCTGGGCCAGTCCCGTGCGGCGGCGCCCGCGGGCCGCGCCCGGGACGAAGCTGTTACACCCCCCTCGTAGGATCGCCCGCCATGGAAGCGGCGTTCTTCGATCTCGACAAGACGGTCATCGCCAAAGCGTCGATGGTCGCGTTCGGGCGCCCGTTCTACGACGAGGGCCTGATCTCGCGGCGCCATGTGGTGCGGGCGCTGTGGGGCCAGCTCGTCTTCATGCACCTGGGGGCCAGCGAGCAGAAGCTGGCCCGCATTCGGGAGTCGGTGCTGCGGCTCACGCGGGGGTGGCAGCAGGACCGGATCAGGCAGATCGTGCGCGAGACGCTCGAGTCGGTGGTGGAGCCGATCATCTACGCCGAGGCGGCCGAGCTCATCGCCGCCCACCAGGCCGCCGGGCGGCGGGTGTTCATCGTGTCGGCGTCGCCGTCGGAGATCGTGGAGCCGCTGGCCGAGTACCTCGGGGTCGACGAGGCCATCGCCAGCCGGGCCAAGGTCGACGACGACGGCCGGTACACGGGCGAGATGGCCTACTACGCGTATGGGCCATACAAGGCCGAGGCCATGGAGCGGCTGGCCGCGGCCGAGGGGATCGACCTCAGCGCCTCGTTCGCCTACTCGGACTCGTACACGGATGCGCCGATGCTTGAGGCGGTGGGCCATCCGGTGGCGGTGAACCCGGACCGGGTGCTGCGAAAGCTGGCCGAAGAGCGGGGTTGGGAAGTGCGGACCTTCAGCCGGCCGGTGCCACTGCGGGAGCGGCGGGTCCCGCGGCCGCCGCCCGGGCCCATGGCGGCCGTAGTGGGCACGCTCGTGAGCGGCGCAGTGGGCGCGGTGGTGTGGTGGCGGGTACGGGTGCGGCGGCGCGTGATCGTGCCCGCGCCGCCGACGGGTCTTGCGGGTGTGGTAGCAGGAGCCGAGGGCCTTATTCGACGCGGAGCTTCTTGGCCGCGACCGCGCCGAGGGCGATGAGGATGGCGAGGAGGAGGAGCTTCTTCATGGGCCGGACCCTAGCCCAGGGGCCGTTGGAGACGGACAGGGCCAGGCGGGGGGACGGGTTGGGAGGAAGGGCCTGTGTGCGCGGCGAGGGGGCTGGCTGGGGCCGCGCCTGCCGCGCGGCTGGGCGCTGGCGCCGGTACGTCGGCGTGGGCGGGGCCGGGGGCGACGGGCGCGGGGGCGGGGCGTCAACCGTTGCGGCCTGAAGGTGTGGAAACGCCCTTCACGCCACATCGGTGCGCCGTGGGCCGCCGATCGGGCGGGGCCTACGCCACAACCGTCAACCGAGGGCGCGTCCGACCCCAGACCTAGGCTGGCGGACGGAGGTGTCCGGGCACCTGGTGGGCTCCCCCGCCTTCAAAGCGGGTGGCACGGGCGATCCCCGTGCGGCGGGTTCGATTCCCGTCCACCTCCGCCACAGCACCAGGCCGGGCGGCGGGGGCTAGACGGTGAGGAGGTCTCGCGCGCCGGTGTCGCTGGACGGGTGGCGCAGCTTCGACATGGCCCGGGCCTCGATCTGGCGGATCCGCTCCCGGGTCAGGTTGAAGTGCTCCCCGACCTCTTCGAGCGTGCGGGGCTCGCCTCGGTCGAGGCCGAAGCGCAGGCGCAGGATCTCGCGCTCGCGCTCGTCGAGCGGGCCAAGCAGCCGGGCGATCTCGTCGGGCAGCAGCGAGGTGGCGGCCACCTCGAAGGGCGACTCGGCCGAGCGGTCCTCGACCACGTCGCCCAGCTCGGCGTCGCCGTCTTCCCGAAGCGGCTCGGACAGCGAGAGCGGCTCGGCCGCGAAGCGCAGTGCCTCGGTGACCTTGTCCTCCGGCATCTCGACCTCGGCCGACAGCTCGGACAGCGTGGCCGGCCGACCCAGCTTCAGCTCCAGCCGGGCCCGGGCCTTCTGAAGACGGGCCAGGGTGTCGCCCGCATGGACGGGGAGCCGGATGGTGCGGCCGGTGTTGGCGATGCCGCGGGTGATGGCCTGGCGGATCCACCAAGTGGCATAGGTCGAGAACTTAAAGCCCTTACGCCAGTCGAACTTCTCGACCGCATGCATCAGACCGAGGTTGCCCTCCTGGATCAGGTCCAACAGGGGCAGGCCCGACGCCTGATACTTCTTGGCGATCGACACCACGAGCCGCAAGTTCGACTGCACGAACGTCCGCTGGGCGTCGTCGCCGCCCTGGATCTGACGGCGCAGCTCACGGCGGCGGGGCGCGGGCAGGTCCTTGCCCTTCTTCTCCAGGTCTTGTCGCGCGTCGTTTCCCGCCTCGATGGCCTGGGCCAAGCGGACCTCATCGTCCTTCGTGAGCAGCGGATACTGCCCGATGTCGGTGAGGTACAGCCGGACGAGGTCTTCTTCGTCCCGCTCCACGCGCTCCTTTGGCAATTTCCAACCCTTCGTGGTACTGCTGTAGGCCGGGCGTAGAAGAACCGCTCGTTCGCAGCCGACATTCCCTGCAACAGGACAATCGACCGCTGCTCTCCCCACCTTACCGGCAGCGTCAAGTTCTCTCGATCGTCGGTTTCGTTCGCTGCTTTCCGATTCATTCCCCTTCGTTGCCCGGCGAACTCTCCCGAGTAGCGTCGACCCGATGGCCGACGAAGTGGAGTTGACGATCGTGACCCTCGTCCTCGATGCGGCCGAGGGGGCCGGCGAACGGCTCGTTCCGGTCCTGGCCAAGTACGTCGTGCTGTCCCGCCAGCAGCCGGGGTGCCGCAACATCGACCTGTGCCAGTCGCTCACCCGAGCCGGGCGGTTCGTGGTCATCCAGAAGTGGGAGTCGCCTGACGCGCAACGGGCCCACTTCGACTCGCCGGAGATGGTGGAGATGGCTCAGTCGTGCGAAGGCCTGCTGACCCAGCGCCCCGAGATCGACCTGCTCGAAGGGCTCTCGGCCCACGACCTGGCGTAGGGAGGACGGGCCGGGGTGACGGGAAGCCCCGCGCCGGGGTCGACGGCCGGGCTGGCAGCAGGGCCCAGGCCCGAACACGGGAGCGGGTGAAGACGGCG
>DASYMT010000189.1:0-2286 GCA_036008925.1 Acidimicrobiales bacterium
AGGACCATCACCACCACGGCCGTGTGGAGCTGGGACGCGGCGTCGGGCACGTGGCGGCGGGCCCAGAACGGCACGCCCCACGTCGACGCCTCGGGCGCGCCGGTGGCGGCCAAGAACGTGGTGATCCAGTTCGTCGCCTACAAGACCACCGGCCTGAAGGACAAGACGGAGACGGCCGTCCCCGAGGCCGACGTGGTGGGGGAGGGCGGGGCCTGGTTCCTCACCGACGGCAAGCTGGTCAAGGGCACGTGGCGCAAGGGGAGCATCACCAAGGCCACCGAGTACCTCGACGGGGCGGGCAAGCCCATCGCCCTCACCCCGGGCCAGAGCTGGATCGAGCTGGCCCCGACGGGATCGGCGTCGGCCAAGTGAGCCGCCGCCGCGGTCTGGGCGCGGCTGCCCTGGTGCTGGCGCTGGTGGCCGGGGCGTGCGGGGGCGGGTCCAAGAAGGCGGCGCCCAAGACCACCACCACCATGCCGCTGGTGACCACCACCACCGAGCCGCCGCCCCCGGCCGTGCTCACCAACCTGCCCTTGGCCGAGCGGGCCAACCTCAAGCGGCCCGCCCTCGTCGTCAAGGTGGAGAACGCGCCCGAGGCCCGGCCCCAGGCGGGCATCGACAAGGCCGACGTGGTCTACGAAGAAGTGGTCGAGGGCGGCGTCGTGCGCTTCTTGTGCGTGTTCCAGTCCCAGGACGCAGCCAGCGTGGGGCCTGTGCGCTCGGTCCGGCCCGTCGACCCCGACATCGTCTCGCCCCTCAAGGGCTACTTCGCCTACTCGGGCGGCGCCCCCCAGTTCGTGAAGCTCATCAAGAGGGCGCCGGTGACGCAGGCCAGTTGGGACGACCTGCCCAAGGCGTATACCGAGCGCCGGGACCGGCCCCAGCCCCATCACCTGTTCACCTCGACGGCCAAGATCTACGGCTCGGGCAAGAAGGCCGACGGGCCGCCGCCGCAGTTGTTCACCTATGGCACGGCCACGGGCGCCGCGGTCACCCACGCAACCGTGGTGATGGGCAGCCCGACCAAGGCCGACTGGGACTGGGACGCGGCCGCGTCGCGCTGGAAGCGGACCACCAACGGCACGGCCCACGTGATGGAGGACGGCACCCAACTGGCCTTCGCCAACGTGGTGGTGCAGTACGTGCGCTATTCGAACACGACGTCGCGCGACCCGTCCGGCTCGCTGGTGCCCACCGCCACCGTGGTCGGCTCGGGCACGGCCATGATCCTGTCGGGCGCGACGATGGTGCAGGCCAAGTGGACCAAGCGCACGGCGTCGGACGTGACCGCCTACACCGATGCGGCAGGACTGCCCATCAACGTGGCCCCCGGCCCCACCTGGGTGATGCTCGCCCCGCTCGGCGCACAAACCACGACCCGGTAGGGGTGGCCCGGCCCTAGAATGCGCGCCATGACCGAGCGCACCACGGGCACCGAACGCGTCAAGCGGGGCCTGGCAGAGATGCTTCGCGGCGGCGTCATCATGGACGTCGTCACCCCCGAGCAGGCCAAGATCGCCGAGGACGCAGGCGCGGTGGCGGTGATGGCGCTGGAGCGGGTGCCCGCCGACATCCGCCGCGACGGCGGTGTGGCCCGCATGAGCGACCCGGCCCTGATCGAGGGCATCAAGGAGGCGGTCACCGTCCCGGTGATGGCCAAGGCCCGCATCGGCCACTTCGCCGAGGCCCAGGTGCTGGAGGCGCTCGGCGTCGACTACATCGACGAGTCCGAGGTGCTCACCCCGGCCGACGAGGCCCACCACATCGACAAGTGGGCCTTCACCGTCCCCTACGTGTGCGGGGCCACCAATCTGGGCGAGGCCCTGCGCCGCATCTCCGAGGGGGCGGCCATGATCCGCTCCAAGGGCGAGGCGGGCACCGGCAACATCGTGGAGGCGGTGCGCCACCTGCGCTCGATCCTGGGCGACATCCGGGCCATCACCCAGGCCGACTCGGCCGAGGTCTACGGGTGGGCCAAGCGGCTCCAGGCCCCCGTCGGCCTGGTGCAGGAGATCGCCGAGTCGGGGCGGCTGTCCGTGCCCATGTTCTGCGCAGGCGGCATCGCCACCCCGGCCGACGCCTCGCTGGTGATGCAGCTCGGCGCCCAGGCCGTGTTCGTGGGCTCGGGCATCTTCAAGTCGTCGGACCCGGCCAAGATGGCCAGGTCCGTGGTGGAGGCGACCACCCACTACCGGGACGCGTCGATCGTGGCCAAGGTGTCGCGGGGCCTGGGCGAGGCCATGCGGGGGCTGGAGATGGCCGCGGTCGAGACCAAGCTGGCCGAGC
>DASYMT010000190.1:0-2866 GCA_036008925.1 Acidimicrobiales bacterium
ACGGGCCGAGCCGGGGGCCAGCGCGTAGTAGGGGATGTCGATGCTGAGGGCGGCCACGACCAGGGCCAGGGCCGCGAACGCGGCCACCGCGCCGGCCAGCCAGCGGCGGCTGCGCTGGGGCGGCGGTGGCTGCCACGCCAAGGGGCCTCCGACTACCATCGCGTCGATTGTGTCCACGTCCACGTATGCAGCCGGCTCCTCGAATCGCCGCACACAGCGTGCCAGTTCCAGGCGCGGTAGCGGCAACACCCGGTGACCTTCTACGACGCTGAGGGCCCCGGGAGCAAGGCGGACGAGCCCGACGACGCCGCGGATGAGGCCGCCGCCGAGGCCGCGGATGAGGTCGCGGACAACACGCCCGCCCCCCCGGCCCCCGGCCCTTCACCGAGTGCCTCGGCCGCACCTTCCGAAGCCGATCCCCCCACCGAAGCCGGGGCCGTCGTCGACGGCCCGGACCTCCCCGCCTGGCTGCGCCCGCCCCCCGAGCCCGACGCGTCCGAGCCGTACGTGCCCTCGTGGATGCGCCAGGGGGCCGCGGTCGAGCCCGCGCCGGCAGCGGCGAGTGTGAGCGCGACGTCGCCGGCCGACGAGCCCGCGCTGGGCGCGCCTGACGCCCCCGCCCCGCCTGCGCAAGCCGACGAGCCCGCGCTGGGTGCGCCTGACACACCCGCGTCGCCTGCGCAGGCCGACGAGTTGGCCGAGCCGCTTTGGCTGCGCCCCCCGCCCGAGCCCGCCGCGCCCGAGCCCGCCGCGCCCGCGCCCGAGCCCGAGGTGCCCGCGCCCGAGCCCGAGGTGCCCGCGTGGCTGCGCCGCCCCGAGCCCTCGGCCGAGCCGTCCGGGCCAGCCGATCCGTCCGGGCCAGCCGAGCCGTCCGTGCGGGCGCCTTCGTTGCCGGAGTCGCCTTCAGCGGTTGCGGGTGAACGCGGCACTGGCCCGGAGGCGCAGGGGGCCGAGGCCGAGTTGCGGCCCGCGTGGGAGCGCCAGGCCGAGCCCGTTGGCCAGTCCGAGCCTGTTGGGCAGGCGGAGCCCGCGGCCGAGGCCGAGCCGCGGCCGGTGTGGGAGCCGGCTCCGGAGCCCGCGGCCGAGGCCGAGCCTGGCGCCACCCGGGCACCGGACGAGGCGATGACGGCGGCCATGCCGGTGTTCACCCCGCCGCAGGCCCCGGCTGCGCCGGTCCCCACGCCGACACCGCAGGCGGTGACCACCCCTGCCCCCGCACCGCCCGGGGCGAGGACGCCCGCCCCATCGGGGCCGTCGACCCAGACGGCGTCCGTTGCTACCGCCCCGGCCCGTCGACCAACCGCTCGGCAGCAGCCTCGCCCGTCGGCCGGACGGCTGCGGCTGGTGGAGACCGAGAGCGCGGCCCGACGGGTGCGCTCGGCCGTGTCGCTGCTGGCCATCGCCGTGGTGGTGGGCGCCATGTTCGCGGCCATGGTCGTGATCGCCATCACCTTGGCCCTCATGGCCCTCCGGCGGGCCGTCGGCTAGCCCAGACGCACAGCCAGCCCCCAGACGCACGCCGGCCCCAGACGCGTCGAAGCCGGGCGCCCCGCAGGACGCCCGGCCCGACCATGAACGCAATGGATGTGTGTCAGCCTCGGTTGAAGCGCCCGAACCGGTTGCCCGCGGCACCGCCGCCTTGGCCCACCGGCATGGGGTCCACCACCACGTCGTCGGCCTTGTCGGCCATCGGCGGCGCGGGTGCAGCGGCAGCGGGTGCAGCCGACACAGGCGCCTCGGCTACCGGTGCAGCAGCAGGCGCCGGCGGTGCGGCTGCCGGAGCGGGGGCGACGGGCGCAGGCGCAGCGGCAGGCACAGGGGCGGCGGCCTGAGCGGGCGCGGCCGCAGGCTCGTCGTGCGCAGGTGCAACCTCGACCCTCACGTACGTCTTGAACTCGATCGGTACTTCCTGCATCCGGAAGATACGGGCCTCGGGGACCTGCTCCTGGTTGCGGAGGTGCTCGACGAAACGAACCGCCTCGTCCAATGTCTCAGCCTGGTGGTACCCGGGCTTCCCCTCGGCGCTGCGGAAGATGACCATGTGCGGCATGCCGACTCCTTTCCCGTCCGGTGATCGGACAGGACCGCCTCGCGCTTGAGCGCTTCGGTCAGTGGAGGGTCAACCGTCGGCCAGCAGGGCCAGGTGCACCACGTACCGATATCGGGCGGAATGGGGCGGGTGGCAGGCGAACAGCGTGCCCGTGGGCGTGGCCGTCTGGTCGGCGATGTGCACGGCCGACGGCGTCACCACCTCGTGCCCGGTCACCACGTACACCGACCGCACGCCCGCCACGGTGAAGACGACCTGGTCCCCGTTGACCAGCTTGTCGATGTCCCGGAACGGGTGGGTGTGGGTGACCCGGTGCCCGGCGAACACCGTGTTGCCGTTCTCCCCTGGCATCGCCGTCCCGGGCCAGTGCGACGGGCCCAGGTCGATGTTCCGCAGCGTGATGCCGTGGTACACGGTGTGGTGCAGGCCGATCTTCGGGATGTCGATGGTGCCGATCTGCTGAATGGCCTCGGACGCGTAGGGGTCGTCGGGCACGGGGACGGGCGCCGCGCCCGCCGCATCGGTCGACAGCGCCGTGGTGGTGGTCGACTGGGCAGGCCGCACCACCGGGTTGTCCCGCACGAGGGCCCCGGCTCGCGGCGGCTCTCGGAACACGGCGCTGCCCACGCCCGCGGTCAGCAGCCCGGCGATGAGCACGGCCAGCAGTTGCACGGTGGTGGCCTGGTCCCGGGGCGCGGCGGTTGGCGGCGAGGTGACCGCCGGACGAGCGGCGCGCCGAGCAGCGCGGGAGGGGCGGCGGCTCACGGGGTGTACACGGCGTGGTACCAGAGGTCGGTGATCGTCGCCGCCACCTCC
>DASYMT010000191.1:0-14210 GCA_036008925.1 Acidimicrobiales bacterium
GCATGGGTCCGGCCTGTCCGCTCACGGCCCGACTCGCACCGCAGCCCGGCTTCTGCTGCGTGCGCATCGGCGCGGCCTGAGACGGCGTCGGCCCCGGCTCGCGGGTCGGCCTACCCTGCCGACCGTGCGCATCCGCTGCGGGGCGCGGCTGAGGAGGGCGACCAGACTGTGGACTTCGAGGTGCCCGCCGACATCCAGGCCCTCTTGGCGCGGATCGACGCGTTCATCGAGGCCGAGATCAAGCCGCTCGAGCAGCAGGACGACAACATGCGCTTCTTCGACCACCGCCGGGAGTTCGCCCGCACGGACGTCGACAAGGGCGGCATCCCCCGGCCCGAGTGGTACGCCCTGCTGGGCGAGATGCGACGGCGGGCCGACGCGGCCGGGCTGTACCGCTGGGCCCTGCCCGCCGCGCTGGGCGGGTCGGACGGCTCCAACCTGGGGATGGCCATCGTGCGCGAGCACCTGGCGGCCAAGGGGCTGGGGCTGCACAACGACCTGCAGAACGAGTCGTCCATCGTGGGCAACTTCCCCACGGTGCTGATGGTGCTGCACGCCGGGACCGAGGAGCAGCAGCAGTGGTGCGAGCCGATGCTCACCGGCGAGCTGCGCATCGCCTTCGGGCTGACCGAGCCTGACCACGGCTCCGACGCCACGTGGCTGGAGACCACGGCCGTGCGCGACGGCGACGAGTGGGTCATCAACGGGCGCAAGCGGTTCAACACCGGCCTCGACGTGGCCACCCACGACATGGTGTTCGCCCGCACGTCGGGCGGGCAGGGGGACGCCAAGGGGATCACCTGCTTCGTGGTGCCCACCGACACGCCCGGCTTCAACGTCGACTTCATGTGGTGGACGTTCAACATGCCGTCCGAGCACGCCGAGCTGACCCTCGACAACGTGCGGGTGCCGCTCGACGCCGTCCTGGGCGGCGAGGGACGGGGCCTGGAGCTGGCCAGCATGTTCGTGCACGAGAACCGCATCCGCCAGGCCGCGTCGAGCCTGGGCGCGGCCCAGTTCTGCATCGACCAGTCGGTGCAGTACGCCAAGGAGCGGGTCGTGTTCGGCCGGCCGTTGTGGCGCAACCAGGCCGTCCAGTTCCCGCTGGCCGAGATGCATACGCGCGCCGAGATGGTTCGCAACCTCGTCTACAAGACGGCGTGGCACCTCGACCGCAACGACCACATGGCCGTGTCGGACAAGGTCTCCATGGCCAACTACCAGGCCAACCGGCTGGTGTGCGACGCGGCCGACCTGGCCATCCAGGTCCACGGCGGCATCGGCTACACCCGGCACAAGCCGTTCGAGCACATCTACCGGCACCATCGGCGGTACCGCATCACCGAGGGGTCGGACGAGATCCAGATCAGGCGGGTCGCCCAGCGCCTATTCGGCGTGGACGTCAAGCGGGCCGCCACCGATGACTCTTGACCGGCCTGGTCGTCAACACAGAGGATTCGCCCGCCGACGTCAGGAGACACGCCATGCCCCGGATCACCCCCAACCTCTGGTTCGACACCGAAGGCCTGGAGGCGGCCGAGTTCTACACCTCGGTGTTCCCGAACTCGAAGATCACCAACGTCACCCACTACGGCGAGGCCGGGCCCCGGCCCGCGGGCAGCGTGCTCACCGTCGAGTTCGAGATCGACGGACAGGCGCTCGTGGCCATCAACGGCGGGCCGGAGTTCACGTTCGACGAGGCCGTCTCCTTGCAGATCGACTGCGCCGACCAGGCCGAGGTCGACTACTACTGGGAGAAGCTGACCGAGGGCGGCCAGGAGTCGCAGTGTGGCTGGCTCAAGGACCGCTACGGCTTCTCCTGGCAGGTCGTCCCGGCTGGGATGAGCGAGCTGCTGTTCGACCCGGACAAGGGCCGCTCGGAACGGGCCATGCGGGCCATGCTGGGTATGAAGAAGCTCGACCTGGCCGCGGTGCAGGCCGCGGCCGACCAGGCCTGACCCTGGCCCGGCGGCGGCCGTGGGTACGCGGCCGCGGCTGCGGGGAAGCATGACGGGGTGAGCCTTCACGACTGGGCCGAGAGGATCGGCAAGATGTCCGCGCTCGACGACGTAGCCCGACCCGCGACGGGGGCGGTGAAGCGAGTGGTCGGGCAGGGGCCGGTCAAGGACCTCCTCAGCGGCACGCTGCTGGGCCACCCGCTGCACCCGCTGCTCACCGACATCCCCATCGGCTCGTTCACCAGCGCGGCCGTGCTCGACGTGCTGGGCGGCAGGCGGGGCGAGGAGGCGGCCGACCTGCTGGTGGCGTTGGGCCTGGTGTCCGTGCTGCCCACCGCGGCGGCGGGCGCAGCCGACTGGTCGGACACGTACGGGGCCGAACAGCGGGTCGGCGTCGTCCACGCCGCCGCCAACCTGGTGGGCGTGGGGTTCTATGCCGCCTCGCTGGTGGCCCGCCGCCGCGGGTCTCGGGGCCTGGGCAAGCTGCTCGGCCTGGCGGGCATGACGTCGATGAGCGTGGGCGGGTACCTGGGCGGCCACCTCAGCTTCAGCCAGGGCGTGGGGGTCAACCACGCGTTCCGCGAGCACCCGCCTGAGGACTGGGCCGCGGTGCTTTCCGACGCGGAGCTGGCCGAGGGCAAGCCCGTCGCCGTCGAGGTGGGCGGCGCCCGGGTGTTGCTGTACCGAGGCCGCGCCGGCGTGTTCGCCATCGGGGCCACGTGCACGCACGCGGGCGGCCCGTTGGAAGAGGGGTCGGTGGACGAGGGGGCCTGCACGGTGACGTGCCCGTGGCACCAGAGCGTCTTCCGGCTGGCCGACGGCTCGGTGGTGCACGGGCCTGCGACCGTGCCGGAGGCGGCCTACGAGACGCGGGTCGAGGCAGGCCGCATCGAGGTGCGTCGGCGGGGCTGACGGCCCGAGCCGCACCCGGCGGCGGGTGCGAGGGGGCTCAACCGGGGGGCAATACCGCGTTGGGGTCGGGCCTATCCCACGCGGTGCCGCCCACCCGTCCGCCCAACTCGGGGCACTCCGGCGCGAACACGCCCCAGGAGCACTCCCATCCGGGCACGACCCAGTCGTGCAGCATCCACACGTCGTCGAGCTCCCGCTTGGCCCCGCCCAGGGCCCGGCATTGGGGGGCCGTCGACTCCTCGCCCGCGATCACCACGCCGTCGCCGTTGAAGCACAGCCCGCCGTTGGCGTTGTGCTGGTGCCACACGTCGTTCGGCCCTGCGAACCCGGCAGGCGCCCCGCCCGGGTGGTACACGAGGTAGCTCAGCCCGACCAGCTTCGCGTCGGGCTTGGTCCCGTCGAACAGCAGCTCCGACGGGGCGGCCGGGTCGAACCGGCCCACCAAGGCGATGCTCGTGTAGTGGGCGCCGATGCACGGGACGTACGGCGTCGACATGCGGTAGCCCGCCCGCTCGGCTTCTCCGACCGTGGGGTACTTGTCGGCCACGCCTCGGGCCTGCACCTGCTGCACGGCCAGGGTCTGGCGGGTGGCCGGGTCGAGCGGGCCCTGCGGCCGCGGGCCCCGGTGGAAGTGGCCCTGGGTGTCGGTGACCTGGGCGGGGGACGCGGGCTTGCCCGCCTGCTCGCAGGGCGACGGGCCCGCGGCCGCGGCCCCGGTCCCGATCCCGGCGGCGGCGTCGTGCTGATGGTGTGCGCCCGCGAAGCGGGGCGTGAGCGCCACCAAGGTGGCCCCGGCCACCGCCGCCCCGAGGACGGCCGCGGCACGGCCCCGACCGAGTGACCGCCCTCCGGCGCGGCCGACCACCGCCGCGCCGCACAAGGCCGCAATCGCCAGCTCGAACGCCGTGGCCAGCGAGTCGGGGAAGCCAACCGGCTCGACGGCCACGCCGGGCAGGCCCACCGACCGCGACGCCGCCCACACCCCCACCACGCCGAGCTGGAGCAGGCCGAGCGCGGCCACCCGGCGAGAGGGCCACAGCAAGGCGGCCACCGCCCAGGCCGTCTGGAGCAGGGCCAGCCCCAAGAAGAAGGCCCCGTGCGACGTGCGCTCCTCGAAGTGGGCGGGCGCGAAGCCGAAGTGGACGGCCGCCGCCCCCAGGGAGAGCACGGCCGCCGCGGCCAGGCCTGCGGTGTGCTGTCCAGCCTCGACGGCCGCGGGCGCGGGCGCCGCGGCCGTCGCCAGCGCCGCCTGGTCCGTCACCAGCGCCATGAGCCGACCGTACACGGACGAAAGCGCAGGCGGTCCCCGACCAGCCGAGAGGCCCAAGACGGGATGCGGGCGGGAAGGGGATGAAGCGGACACCGTGCCGGAACGGGTCATCCCTCGATAGGGCCAGACCGGAAATGGGCATTGTGGCTGCCCGGTCCCGCTCCCACACTCGTCTTGGATCGTTTCGACGGGTGGGGGGCACGCGACATGCGGAATTGGACCAGGCGGGTCCTTGCATCCGGCGTAGCAAGCGCGGTCGTGGGCCTGGGGGCGGCGGTCATTCCGGTGCCGGCTCAGGCCGCGAACACCGCGCCCGTGGCCAAAGGGCGACCACACATCGAGACACCTGAGGCCACCGCGCAGCACAAGGCGGCCACCACGCCGGTCGCGCCCTCCGCCTCCACCTCCACCTCCACCTCCGCGGGGCGTTCCGCCTCACCTGCTGACGCGGCACTGGACAACGCGCCCCAGCCGCAACCCCAGCCCGGACCCGGCCTTCTCGGCGCGGGGCTGTTCGCGGCGGTCAAGCGCAGCGAGCCCGCCCCCGCGGTCAAACAGCCTCGGGTCGGCGGCAGCCCGCCCGCGTGCACCAACTTCTTCACCGGCATCCAGGACCTGAACTGGAACAACCTCAACAACTGGTCGGCCGCCCGCGTGCCCATCAGCACCGACGTGGCCTGCGTGCTCGGGCCCTTGGTGCCGACCTACAACGTGAACTCCACCATCCTCGCCCTCAATGCGCCCAGCGGCGTCACCTTCCAGAGCGGCCAGCTCACGATCACCGACACCGCCGTGGGCGAGGCGTCAGCCATCGCCAACCTGGCCATGTCCGGTGGGCGCCTGACCGTGCACGGCGACCTGGTGCTGACCAGTGCGTCGGCGTTGAACGGCATCGTCGACGCCACCACCCTCGAGGTCCCGGCCGCGGGAAGCGTGACCGCGGGCAGCAGCGCCACCGTCAACCCCAGCGTGAGCACCCTCACGATCACCAACAACGGCACGGTGACCGTGCCCAACGGCACCACCCTCACCGTCAACGGGACGTTCAGCAACGACACGGCCGGGTCGGTCGTCGCCAACGGCACGGCCAACGTCACCGCCTTCACCCAGGGCGCGGGCACCACCAGCGGGGCCAACCCGGTCAACGTGCTCAGCGCCCTGACCTTCAGCGGCGCCGGGCAGTCGGCGTTCAACGTCCCCGGCAACCGCACCGTGGCCCTGACCGGCGACATCGGCACATCGCAGTCGGTCACGGTCACCGGCACCGACTACTGCGGCGGCGACTTCGCCAGCACCCTGATCGCGTCGACCAGCTTCACCAACAACGGCACCCTCACGCTGGCCCACACGGGCGGCTGCGGGGCGGGCAAATCCAGCCTGTCCGTGGACGGCACCTTCACCAACGCGGCCAACGCCCTGTTCAAGGCCACCGCCACCAGCAACCCGGGCGAGCCACAAGAGGTGTTCGGCGACGTGGTGAACAACGGCACGGTGAGCATCCAGGGCGGAACCCTCTACTTCCGCACGTCGGGTGACACGTGGGCCAACAACGGGCCCCTGACCACCGCGGCCAACAGCGTCTTCAGCCTGGGCAACGGCACCACCTTCACCAACGGCTCGGGCGGGAAGATCAGCAACGCGGGCTCCATCACCTCGGCCGGGCAGATGAACCAGGGCAACGGCACCGCCCCCGGCGTGGGCCAGTCGGCCCCGGGCCAGCCCGGCCCCTACAACGACCTCAGGCTCACCAACGGCGCTGGCATCGCCTTCACCGGCACGGGCGTGAGCGCCTACGCGGTCCAGCCCAACAGCGCCATCACCCTCTCCGGCAACCTCTCCGTCGACCAGCGGCTCACCGCCATCAGCCTCGACGGGTGCGGCGGCGACTTCCCGGCCACCGTCAACACCTCCGGCGACGTGTCCTCGGCTGGTGTCATCGAGCTGTTCCACACCTCGACCTGCGGCGCCGGCCTGGTGAGCCTCAACGTGGCCGCCAACACCACGCTGACCAGCACCGGCACCATCAAGGTCGACGGCGACGGCGGGCCCCACGCCGTCAACGGCAGCGTCCACTCGCTGGGCACGTTCGTCCAGACGGCGGGGACGACGAGCCTGACCGGCGCCTTCTTCAACCAGGGCCCATTCACCGTCGCCAGCCCGGCCACGCTGACGACCGGGGCTACCTCTGTCTTCACCAACGCCTCCGGCGGCGCCATCGCGGTCGCCAACCCCAGCGCCTCGTTCACCGCCGCGGGCGAGTTCATCGAGGACGAGGGCGGCACCGACCAGGCCCAGCAGCCCGTCATCGTGGTGAACAAGCTGACCTTCACCGGCGGCGGCAACAGCAGCTTCCGCCAGCCGCCCAACACCACCACCACCATCGCAGGCGACATGGCTGCGGGCCAGATCCTGGCCATCCAAGGGCAGGACTCCTGCGGCGGCGACCTGCACTCCACCGCCAACCTGGTGACGGACATGGTGAACGCGGGCACCATCCACCTGACCCACATCTCCACCTGCGGCGCGGGCACCGCCTTCCTCAACATCGCGCCGGGCAAGACCCTCACCAACACCGGCCAGTTCCTGGCCGACGGCGACGGCGGGGCCGCGGGCCACCTCATCGCGGGCACCTTCGTCAACGAGGGGACCATGCAGTTCACCGCGGGCCACACCGCCTTGGCCCAGCCCACCCAGACCATCGCCGCGGGCCACATCGTCAACCTGGGCGGCCTTGCCGTCGCGGCCGGAGCCTCTGTGGGCGTGCCCGTCGGCGCCTTCTTCACCAACGGCCAGACCACGCCGACGGGCCCGACCGGCACGCCCATCAGCGTCACCAACAACGGCGTCGTGGCGTCGAGCGGGAGTGTGTTCCAAGGCGCGGGCACCACCACCGGCAACGACCTGCTGGTGACCGGCGCGCTGACCTACACGGGCGGCGGCGCGTCCAAGTACAAGGTGCCGCCGGGCGGGGCCGTGAACCTGGCGGGCGACCTGGCCTTCGGCCAGCTCCTCAAGGTGGCGGGCCTCGACGGCTGCGGCGGCAACTTCCCGGCCACGGCCACGGCCACGGGAAGCTTCACCAACGCCGGCACCATCACCATCGACCACGAGAGCACGTGCAGCACCGGCCTGCCCAAGCTGGTCGTCCCCCCGGGCGCCACGCTGTTCAACAGCATGTCCGGGGTGGTCGCCTTCACCGGCGCAGGCGGGCCCCATGAGCTGGCGGGCGACTTCGTGAACGAGGGCGTGGTCGAGGCCACCCTCGGCACCGTCCACTACCGCACCGCGGGCAGCACGTGGGACAACGGGGGCAAGCTCACCGTCAACCCAGGGACCACCCTGTCCTTGGGGCCGAACACCACCTTCGTGGTGAACGACGGCTCGGTGCGCAACCAGGGAACGCTCACGTCGGCCGCGGCCATCGTGCAGAAGGGGGGCACCGCCTTGGGCGAGGGCCAGACCCTTCCCGGCCAGTCCGGCCCCTACAACGACATCCAGCTCATCGGCGGCTCGCTCGACTACCAGGGCAGCGGGCCCGGCGCGTTCATGGTCTCCCCCAACTCGGCCATCACCCTGTCCGGCGCCATGCACCAAGACCAGCGGCTGACCATCCGCGGCCTCGACGGGTGCGGCGGCAGCTTCCCGGCCACGGCGACCACCGTGGGCAACGTCACCGCGGGCGGCACCATCGAGCTGCGGCACACCTCGACATGCAGCGGCGGCAACGCGGGCCTTGTGGTGGCCCCCGGCACCGTCCTGACCAACACCGGGACGCTGTCGTTCACCGGCGACGCCAACTCCCCGCCCAGCGGACCGCCTCACAGCATCACCGGCGTGGTGGCCAACACCGGCCTGATGCACTTCGAGACCGGGCGCACCAACCTGGTCGGCCCCGGCTCGCTGATCAACAGCGGCAGCGTGGTGGTCGAGACCATGGCCGACGTCATCGCCCAGCCCGGCTTCGCGGTGGCCAACCCGGCAGGCGACATCCACCTGGACAGCGCCTTCACGTCGCTGCACAGCTTCGACCAGGGCGGGGGCACCACGTCCGGCACCAAGAAGCTGACAGTGGCCGCGGGCTCGCTGGCCTTCACCGGCCCGGGCTCGTCCAACTTCGAGGTGCCGCCCAATACGAGCGTGACCCTGCTGGGCGCCTCGGTGGGCGGGCAGCACCTCACCATCCGCGGCCTGGACGGATGCGGCGGCAGCTTCCCGGCCACGGCCACGGCGGCGGTCGACTTCACCAACGGCGGCCTCATCACCCTCCAGCACGAGTCGACCTGCGCCGGGGGCACGGCCACCCTCACGGCCGCCAGCGGCAAGGTCATCACCAACAACGGCACCATCGAGGGCCTCACCCAGGGCAGCGGCCCGCTGGCCCTCGCCGCGCCAGTCCACAACAACGGGCTCATCACCGTGACGGGCGGCGTCCTCAACGCCACCGCGCCCATCACCAACGCGGGCGTGCTGACCACCGCGTACAACGGCACCCTCAACGGCACCGACCTGGTGCAGACGCCCACCGGCCGGGTCCACGTCAACGTGAACGGCGCCCCGAACAGCGGGGCGTTCTCCCACCTGAACTTCAGCGGTGCAGCCGCGCTCGACGGCTTCCTCCAGGTCCTCCAGACCAACAACTACACGCCCGTCCTCAACGACGCCTTCGCCTTCATGACCTACGGGTCGGCCACCGGCACGTTCCACCGGGTGCAGGGCCAGATCTCGCCGACCCGAGCCTTCGGCGCGTCGTACGCGCCGACCCACGCCGACCTGGTGGTGTCGCCCTCCGACCTGCACGTGGGGTTGACCTCCCACGACGTGACCGCCCCCGCCGCCGGCCCCTGGCCGGGCCGACTGGTGACCGCACAGTTCCAGGTGACGAGCGCGGGGCCGGACACCGCGCCCGGCCCGTGGACCGACTCCGTCTACGTGAGCCAGGACGGCGCCTACGACCCGGCCGACGTGCTGCTCCAGCGCATCGAGCGGGCCGACGGCCTCGACGCCAACGACAGCTACACGGTCGACGTCAGCGCCTTCATGCCCCACCTCCCCGCGGGCGCCTACAAGCTCATTGTCGTCCCCGACAGCGGCGGGCGGGTGTCGTTCCCGGCCTTCAACACCTTCGGCGCGTCGCCCAACTTCAACGTCGTCGACCCGCCCCTGCTCGCGCCGGGCGTGCCCGTCCCCACCACGGTGGCCGCGGGCCAGGACCTGTACTACCGGGTCGACGTGCCGACGACCGAAGACGTGCGGGTGACGGCCACGCCCACGGCGGGCGGCGTCGTCGAGCTCATCGGGGCGGCCGGGCGCTTCGCCACCGAGGCCGACCACGACCGCTTGTCCTCCAAGGCCACCGGGCCTGTGTCGTTCACCGCCACCCAGGCCCAGCCCGGCATCTGGTACATCGACCTCCACGGCAACCCGGCGGCAGGCGCCGTTCCCGGAACGCCGGTGACGGTCCAGGCCACGCTGCCCGGCCTGGTGCTCGACCGCCTCGCCCCCGACACGGGGGCCAACAAGGGCCCGGTGACCCTCGACCTGGAAGGGGCCGACTACGGCCCCGACCTGGCCCTGCGGCTCATGAAGAACGGGAGCCCGGTGCGCACGGCCGCCAACGTGGACCGCACCGACTCCACCATCGCCTTCGGCACCTTCGACCTCAACGGCGTGACCCCAGACGTGTACGACCTGGAGTTGCAGTCGAACGGCCACACCACCCTGGCGCCCAACGCCTTCACCGTGAACGACGGGCCGGGCGGGCAGTTGCACATCACCTCCAGCGCGCCCGACTCCATCCGCTTCGGTTGGCCCGGCAACGTGGACGTGACCGTGAAGAACACGGGCGGCACCGACGTGATCGTCCCCGTGCTGCGCCTCAGCGCCACCCAGAACTGCGAGGTGGCCCTTCCGGGGAGCAGCCTCTTCGGCCCGTCGGTCGACATCGTGAACCCCGACTTCTCGTCGGCCTCGCCCCACCCGCTGCCCAAGAGCGTGCTCCCCCCCGGGCTGTCGGCCACCTTCCACTTCCAGGTGAAGTCCACGTCCACCGTGGCCCACTCGCGGCTCGAGACCCAGGCCCAGGCGGTGTCGACCGCGTCCAACGCGCCGGTCGACTGGCCCGCCCAGTTGGCCAGCGCCCAGCCCGAGCAGTTGTCGCCCGCCACGTGGGCCACGGTGGTGTCGCACCTGGCCGCGGCCTTGGGCGCCACCCAGGCCGACTACGCCAGGTCGTTGCGGGCCACCTTCCCCGAGGCCGAGTCCTTCGGCGTGGAGTTCGCCAGCGAGGCCCAGATGCTCCAATACCTGGTGCGCCGCCAACTCGCCACCGACTCGGCCGCGCCGGTGTCGGGCACGCTGTACCTGCACGACGGCAGCACGCCGCTGCCCGACGTGCCGCTGCACCTGGGCGACGCCGACGACCCGGCTCAGCACAGCACTGTCAGTTGGCACGACGGGCGCTTCGCCTTCTGGGACGTGCCCGCCACGCCGCTGCCGCTGGAGGCCACCGCCTACACGCCGCGGCCCGCGGCCACCGTGAGCCCCACCCCCACCGCCACTGGCCTCGTCGTCATCGTGGAGGAGGGGGCGGCGCTGACGGGCGTGGTCCGGGGCAACGGCGTGCCCGTGGCCGGCGCGGTGGTCTCCGCCACTGACGGGCAGGGCACTGTCGCCAGCCCGCCCACCGGGGCCGACGGCGTGTACCGGGTCGACGGGCTGCTGCCCGGCTCGGCGACCGCGGTGGCCACCGGGCCGGGCTTCCTGGCCTCGAACACCGGGACGGCCACGGTGGCGACCGGGCCGCCGGCCACGCTGGACCTGGCCCTCGCCCCCGGCGCCCTGGTCCACGGGACCATCACGGCCAACGGCGGCGGCGCGCCGCCCGCCGACACCACGGTGTGGGCCACGCCCACGGACGGCACCGCCCTCACCGTGGCCGGCGTGGTGCAGCCGGACGGGACCTACACGATCGCGGGCCTGCCCGAGCAGGCCGGTCCGCCGCCCCACGGGTACACGGTCACGGCCCAGGCGCCCGACGGGGGCAGCGGGTCGGCCTCGCCGGTCACCGTCACCCTGGCCGCGCCCACCAACGGCGTGGACGTCGAGCTGGGCCTACCCAAGTCGGTGACGGGCACGGTGACCGACGTGGTGACCGGCACGCCGGTGGCCGGCATCACCGTGTCGACCGACGCCCGAGGCGTGCACCGGCCGGTGAAGACCGACGGCGCAGGCCACTACGCCATGCCCGGCGCGTCGGTGGGCAGCCAGCACCTGCTGTTCACCCCGCCCGACCTGCTCCACGTGGCCCAGAGCATCACCGTGAACGTGCCCGCGGGCGGGCTGGTGCAGAACGCCGTCCTCCAGCAGTACGGCACGGTCGACATCACCTTGCAGACCCCGGCCGCCGCGCCCCTGCCGCAACAGGCCATCCGCCTGCTCAACCCGACCCACACCGACCCCGACGGCGTCTACGTGCAGGACCTGGCCACCGATGTGAACGGCCACACCAGCGCCACGGGCCTGCTGCCCGGCAGCTACCTGGTGCAGGTCATCGGCTCCGACACCACCACGCCGTTCAGCATCAACGCGGGCAACCTGCACCCGTCGCTGACCGTCGATGTGCCGGTGGCGGGCTTGCAGGGGACGGTGACCAAAGGCGGAAACCCGGTGGCGGGCGTGGTCGTGTCGGTGGCCGACGCAAGCCGGCAACTGCGCTCGGCCAAGACGGACGGGTCGGGCCACTACGCCTTCTCGCTCAGCAAGAGCCAGACGGTCGACGTCATCGCCGCCGACCCCGACTTCGGGCTGGCCGTGGCCAGCGGCCAGGCCGTCACCGCCGGGAGCACGGCGACGGTCAACCTGGCCGCGGGCAGCAGCTCACTGGCCGTCACCGTCACGTCGTCAGCCGTCCCGGTGCAGGACGCCATGGTTTCGCTCAGCGCGGGCGCGGCCAAAGACCAGCCCGCCGCGGTCGACGCCTCGACCAACGCCTCGGGCGTGGGCACCATCACCGGCCTGTCCCCCGGCAGCTACACGCTGACCGTGACCAAGGCGGGCCTGGTCCCCACGGTGCAGCCCGTTGTCATCGCCGCGGGGGCCAATAACGCGGCGGCCTCGCTGGCCGTGGGCGGGACCATCGCGGGCCGGGTGACCAACGCGGGCGGCAACGTGGCGGGCGCCGCGGTTCGGATCGGCGTGCCCGCGGGCAGGCCGGTCGTGGTCCTGACCGGGGCCGAGGGCAAGTACACGGTGGGCGACCTGGCCCCCGGCAGCTACGACGTGTCGGTCAGCGACGGGCCCGACGCGCCCGCCCGCTTCACCGACGTGTCGGTGCTGAGCGGCGGCACCACCACGCAGAACGCCACGCTGTCGAGCGCGGGCAGCGCGGTGACGTTGCAGTTGCAGCCGGGCCCGGGCGGGCTGCCCGCGGTGAACGTGGCCGTGCTCGACGCCTCCGGGGCCCAGGTCGACACGGCCGTGTTGGGGCCGGCGCTGTCGGCCTCGTCCTCGACCGCCTCGACGGAGATCGGGCCGCTGGCCAACGGGTCCTACACGCTCGTGGTGAACGGTCCAGGGTCGGCCACGCTGACGCAGGCCATGGCCGTGCCCCCCGCCGGGACCGTCTCCCTGGCCGCGCCCAGCGGCGAGCTGTTGCTGCAAGGACCGGACGTGGCCGACGCGCTGCCCGGCGCGGCGGTGGCGCACAGCAGGCCGCGGGTGGCCGACCAGGTGAGCGTCAGCGCGGGCGAGCTCGTGCGGTCGTGGCTGGGCGGGGACCTGTTCCCGCCGCCGGAGGAGAACGGCGGCGAGGCGTCCCAGACCCAGTGGTTCCACCGGCTGGCCAGCATCCTCCTCAATACCAAGTGCCCTGACTACGACAAGCTCAACCGGATCCAGAACGAGATGAAGGCGTTGTTCAAGCGCAAGAACGACGCCTTCCAGGCCTGGCTGCTGGCCTACCAGTCCATGAAGGAGACGGGCAGCGCCGACCTGATCATCGCGGCCAACAACGTGATCCAGTCGGCCAACGCCGCCTTGCAGACGGCGGCCACCTTCGCCAGCCCGGCCGGGGCGCTGCTGTCGCAGGCCGAGAACGCCACGGCCAACGGGCTGGGCAAGTACCTGGCCGCCAACGGCGAGTCGCTGGGCAACCTGAACAGCGCCATCGGGGCCATGCTCGGCATGCCGAACGCGGTGATGACCGCCATCGGCAACAGCATCTCCAGCCCGAGCACCGCGTTCGACACGCTCCTGTCGAACATCAACATCTTGAACAACGCGCTCCAGCCGCTGGTCATCGCGGCCAGCGCCCAATGGCCGGGGGCGGGCTACGCCAGCACGCTGCTCAACCTGGGCGCGACCCTGCGCAGCGCGTACAACGACCTGATGACCGCGTTCGGCAACGCCAACGCCGCGCTCAACGCGGCCTTGCAGGCCCAGGACCACTACAAGCGGGCCTTCGACGACCTCAACAAGGCGCTCCAGAACTTCGAGCTGGGCACCTTCGAGAAGGACTGCCACCCGCCGCCCCCGCCGCCCGATCCCCCGCCGCCCCCGCCGGGTCCGAACACGAGCACCGACAACCACCTGCCGGGCGACCCCAACGAGATCGTGGGGCCCACGGGCTTCGGCGGCCCGCGGTGGCTGGCGGGCGAGCCGGCGCTGTCGTACATCGTGCACTTCCAGAACGACCCGCAGATCGCCAACGCGGCCGCGGTCGAGGTGACGGTCACCGAGCTGGTGCCCGCCTCGGTCGACCCCGACTCGGTGGAGTTGGGCGGGTTCGCCTTCGGCTCCACCGTGGTACCGGTGCCGGGTGGGCGCCAGGCCTATGCCACCCGGCTGGACAAGCGGGCCGAGATCGGCGACTTCGTGGACGTGTCGGGCCGGTTCGACCGCTCGACCAAGGTCATCACCTGGGTGCTGTCGACCATCAACCCGGACACGGGGGACCTCGACACCGCGGTGGACGCCGGGTTCCTCCCGGTCGACAACGCGGCGGGCGACGGCGAGGGCTTCGTGTCGTGGTCGGGCCGGGCCCTGCCTGGTCTGGCGACGGGCACCGCGATCCC
>DASYMT010000192.1:0-3775 GCA_036008925.1 Acidimicrobiales bacterium
GCCTGATCCTTTTGCTGGAGCCGCCCGAGTCGATCGCCAAGAAGGTCAAGCGGGCCGTCACCGACGCCGAGGCCGAGGTGCGCTACGACCGGGCGGCCAAGCCGGGCGTGTCCAACCTGCTGGAGCTGCTGGCCGTGGCCACGGGCGGCTCGCCGGTGGAGTTGGCCGAGCGGTACACGCAGTACGGGCCGCTGAAGGCCGACGCGGCCGACGCGGTGGTGGAGTTCCTCCGGCCCGTCCAGCAGCGGTACGCCGAGCTGGCCGAGGACCCCGGCTACGTGCGCGGTGTGCTGGAGAAGGGCGCGGCCAAGGCCGAGGCGGTGGCGTCGGAGACCCTGCGCCAGGCCCGGGACGCCATGGGCCTCCTCCCCCGCTGACCCTTCACCTGTGATTTCCACAGGCACTGTCCCTGTGGAAACGCGGGGTGGTCAGTCGTCGTCGGCGGTCTTGAGGGCGCGGGCCACGTCGGCGGGAAGGGTCCAGCGGGACGGCGGCAGGTGGTGCTCGCGGGCCCACGTCACAACCAGCGGGTCGCTGCCCGCCTGCTCCAACAGCGCGGCGCCGATCGCCGGGTGGTCGTAGTACCGCCGCCACCGCCCCGGCGTGCGCCCGGGCCAGGGCCGGGCCAGGGTGGCGGGCACCCGCTCGAAGGTCGACAGGCCGGACTCGACCTTGCCCACGTCGTGCAGCAGGGCAGCCACCAGCGCGGGACGCCCTCCCAGGCCCGCGGCGTCGACCCGCCGGGCCACGCCCGCCGCGTGGCGCTGGTCGGGCCCGCTCATGCGCCGCCACAGGGCCGCCTCGGCGGGCGAGAGCAGCGAGTCGATCCAGGCCGCGTCGGCAAGCAAGGGGCCGCCGGACCCGAGGGCCCCGAAGAAGCGGCGGACGAGGTGCCCCGGGCTGCTCACGGCCTCACAGCAGCTTGGCCCACAAGTCCACTCCGGCCTTGAACAGCGACTGGAGCGGGCCGGGGAACACGAACACGACCAGCAGGATGAGTCCCATCGAGTACTGCCGCAGCCGCAGGTAGCCGGGCCACAGGCGGGCCGGCAGCACCCGCTCGATCACGGCCGAGCCGTCGAGGGGCGGGATGGGGATCAGGTTGAACACGGCCAGGATCACGTTGGCCAGCCCCACCCACTCGACGAAGCGCACCACGAGCGAGGGGGCGGTGGGGTCCGGCACGGGCAACAGGCGCAGCACGACGGCCGCGGCCACGGCCAGCACGATGTTGGTGGCGGGCCCGGCCAAGGCGGTGAGCAGCCCGTGGTTGCGAGGCGAGCGCATGCGCCGGGGGTTGACCGGCACGGGCTTGGCGTACCCGAAGGCGGCGCCGGTGGTGAGGATCAACAGGGCGGGCAGCAGGACCGAGCCCCACGGGTCGATGTGGTTGAGCGGGTTGAGGGTGAGGCGGCCCGCCCGCTTGGCCGTGTCGTCGCCGAAGCGCAGGGCGGCCCAGCCGTGCGACACCTCGTGCAGGATGATCGAGGGGAACAGGGCGGCGAAGAAGAGGATCTGGTCCTGCCCCAGCACGCCCCGGTCGATGATCAGCCAGACGCCCGCCGCGGCCAGCGCGGCGATGACGACCCGCTGGCTGGTGGTCACCGGGCGGCCCGGAGGCTCAGCGCTTGGAGGCGCAGTCGATGCAGAACCGCGCCGCGGGCTTGGCCTCCAGGCGGGCGGGGTTGATCTCGTTGCCGCAGTCCTCGCACGTCCCGTACTGGCCGCCGCCCAGCTTCTCCAAGGCGAGCTCGACCTCGTCGAGGGTCTCGCGCAGCTTGGCCGTGAGGGCCTCGGTCTCGCCCCGCTCAGCCGTGACCTGGCTGGAGTCGGCGAAGTTCGAGTCGTAGTTCAGGCCTGCGCCGCCGAAGCCGAGCTCGGCCAACTGGGTGCGCAGCGAGTCGCGCTCTTCCTCCAACTGGGCGCGCACATCGACGGACGCTGCATCACTCGACATGGCGACAGAGTAGCGGTTGCGTCGCGGAATCCGGTCAGGGAAGGGCGTCGGCCGGGTCGACGGCCGCCACCCCGAGGGCCTCGGCCACCGCCGGGTTGGTCATCTGGCCGCCTGCGGTCGACAGGCCGGGGACCAGGGCCGGGTCCCGGCGCAGGGCCTCGCGCACGCCGTGCTCGGCCACCTCCAAGATGTACGGCAGGGTGGCGTTGGTGAGGGCGTAGGTCGACGTGTGGGGCACCGCGCCGGGCACGTTCCCGACCGCGTAGTGGATCACGCCGTGGACGGTGTAGACGGGGTTGCTGTGGGTGGTCTCGTGGGTCGTCTCCACGCAGCCCCCCTGGTCGACGGCCACGTCCACGATGACGGCGCCGGGCTTCATGCCCCGCACCATGTCCTCGGTCACGACCATGGGCGCCCGCCCGCCGGGGACGAGCACGGCGCCGATGACCAGGTCGGCCTCGGCCACCGCCCGCTCCACCGCGCCCTGGTTGGAGGCGAGGGTCATGATGCGGCCCTGGTGGATCTGGTCCACGAAGCGCAGGCGGTCGAGGTTCTTGTCGAGCAGCCAGACCTCGGCCTCCATGCCCTGGGCGATCCACGCGCTGTTCCAGCCCACGTTGCCCGCGCCGAGCACCACCACCCGGGCCGGGCGTACGCCGGGGGCGCCGCCCAGCAGCACGCCCCGTCCCCCGTTCTCCCGTTCGAGGTAGTGGGCGCCGATCTGGGTGGCCATGCGCCCCGCCACCTCGCTCATGGGGGCGAGCAGGGGCAGGGCGCCGTTGGCCAGTTGCACGGTCTCGTAGGCCAACGCGGTGGTGCCTGCCTTGACCAGGCCCTGGGCCACCTCGGGGTAGGCGGCCAGGTGCAGGTAGGTGAAGAGGATGAGGTCAGGGCGCAGGTAGGCGAACTCGGAGGGCTGCGGCTCTTTGACCTTGACGACCAGCTCCGCGCCCCAGGCCCCGTCGGCGTCGGTGATGCGGGCCCCGGCCTGCTCGAAGTCGGCGTCGTGGATGGACGAGCCCTCCCCCGCCCCCTGCTGCACCAGGACGGCGTGGCCGTGGTGCACCAGCTCGCGCACGCCGTCGGGCGTCATGGCCACGCGGTTCTCGCCCGTCTTCACCTCGGCCGGGACGCCCACCCTCATCGGCGCATCATTGCGCCAGCGCCTCCCGGGCCAGGCACAGGCCGATGATCGACTTGGCGTCGACGAGCTCGCCCTTGGCGATCAGGCCGGGCACGTCATCCAGGAGGATGCGCTCGACGGTCATGTGCTGCTCCTCCTCCGATTGGGCCGCGCTGGGGCACGGCTCCAGGTCGAGGGCCATGTAGACGAAGGAGTGCTCGTCGCAGAAGCCGGGCGAGTTGTAGAACTCGGCCAGCTTCTCCAGCCTGCCCGCCCGCATGCCCACCTCCTCCTCCAGCTCCCGGCGGGCGGTCAGCTCGGGGGCCTCGCCCGCCACGTCGCGCTTGCCCGCCGGGATCTCCAGCAGGTCGCGCTCGATGGCGGCCCGGTACTGGCGCACCAGCAGCACGGCCGTCCCCTCGTCGACCACGGGCACGACCGAGACCGCGCCCGGGTGGTGGACGACCTCGCGCTCGAACGTCGTGCCGTCCGGGCCCTCGAAGGTGGCGCGCACGAAGCGCAGGAGCGGACCCTGCCAGACCTCGTGCTCGGCCGTCTTGCGGAACGGCGAGGTCAAACGTCGAGGAGGGTCGGGTTGCGGCCCTCGGCCCGGTCGAGCGCGCAACCGACCAGCTCGAAGAAGAGGGGGTGGGGGCGGTCGGGGCGGCTCTTGAACTCGGGGTGGCCCTGGGTGG
>DASYMT010000193.1:0-5297 GCA_036008925.1 Acidimicrobiales bacterium
GACGACCGTCGTCATGGGCGCCGCGCTGGTGGCGGTGCTGGTCTGGCAGTTCCGCGCCGTCCGGTACGTGCCCGGCATCTACTGGCTGGCCGTGGTGCTCATCAGCGTGGTGGGCACCCTCATCACCGACAACCTGGTCGACAACTTCGGCGTCAGCCTCAAGGTCACCACCAGCGTCTTCGCCGTGGCCCTCATGGTCACGTTCGCGGCCTGGTACTCCAGCGAGCGCACGCTGTCGATCCACACGATCTACACCACCCGGCGGGAGGCCTTCTACTGGTCCGCCATCCTCTTCACCTTCGCCCTGGGCACGGCCGCGGGCGACCTCGTGGCCGAGAGCCTGAACCTGGGGTACTGGAAGTCGGCCCTGATGTTCGCCGCGCTGATCGGCCTGGTCGGCCTGGCCTACGCCTTCCTTCGGCTCAACGCGGTGCTGGCCTTCTGGATCGCCTACATCCTCACCCGCCCGCTGGGCGCGTCGACCGGCGACTACCTCTCGCAGGACCGCGGCGCGGGCGGCCTGGGCCTGGGCACGGTGGGGACCACGGTCATCTTCTTGCTGACCATCCTGGCCGTGGTGGCCTACCTCAGCGTCACCAAGCGGGACCAGGCACCGGCGGCCGTGCTGGCCGCCGACGCTGCCTGAGTGGTCGGGACCGGCGTCGATCCGGTGACCTCGCGCTTTTCAGGCGCGCGCTCTACCAACTGAGCTACCCGACCTTGGTGCCACCATTCTGGCGCGGTCCTGACGGGATTTGAACCCGCGACCTCCGGCTTGACAGGCCGGCGTGCACTCCAAACTGCACCACAGGACCAGACTCAACTGCACCCCCAACGGGATTCGAACCCGTGCCGCCACCTTGAAAGGGTGGTGTCCTAGGCCACTAGACGATGGGGGCTCGTCTCCCGCGAAGGGGCTTCACGATAGCAGCCGCCACGTGGTCCCCTGCGGGCTGTCCCGTGCCTCCACGCCCAACCCGGCCAAGGCGTCCCGCACCGCGTCGGCGTCGGCCCACCGCCCGGCCTCCCGGGCCGCGGCCCGCTGGACCAGCAGGGCTTCCACGAACGGGGCCACGATCGGCGTCCGGTCGGGCACGGCCAGGCGGGCGATCATCGAGCGCAGGGCGCCCCTGGCCCGGTCCATCTCGTCCGACTGGAGCGTGTCCCGCGACCACGCCACCAGCTCCTCCTCCAGGGCCAGCACGCTCCGAGCCCCGATCTCGCCGCGCCCGAACTCGGCCTCCAACTCGGCCACCCGGGCCAACAGGGGCGACGCGGCCGGTGCGGCGGCAGGCGCCTCACGGGTGGCCGCGGCCGGGGCCGCCGACGAAGACGAAGAAGCAGCCGAGGTCGAAGCCATACCGGCCAGCTCCTCGATCCCGACCACGGACCCGGTTGGCACCACGGCCGACTGCCCGCCGCGGCGCACGGTCACGCCGCCCAGGCCGACCACCGCCGCCGTCGACTCGTCCAGGTCGAGCACCAGCCCGGTGTGCTCGTCCACCCCGAGCACGAAGGCGTCGTCCGGCAGGTCGGTCTCCAGCAGCCGCAGCCTGCGCTCGCCCAGATAGCAGTAGCGGGTGTCGTGGTTGCCGCCCTCGGCGTTGTTGAAGTGGGGGATGACGGCGGCCCGCAGCCCGGCCTCGCCCAACAGGTCCAGGCCCTCCAGCCACCGAGGCTCCTCGCCCACCTTGTAGACCTCGTAGACGGGCACGGTGACCAGGCCGAGCGTCAGCGCGGCGGCGCTGGCGAAGACGATGCACCCGCCCGAGCGCAGCTTGTCGTGCAGGAGCCCCGGCACCGGCGAGTCCCGCCACTGGCGCAGGGCGTACGACGGCGAGCCGGGCCCGGCGAACACGTAGCCGGCAGTCCGCACCGCCTCGTAGGCCAACGGGTCGGCGCCGTCGGCCGTCCGCACGCTCGCCACCGAGATCGAAGCGCCCACGCTCTCCCGGAAGTACTCGACCGCCTTGGCCGCGATGTCGTCGGCGTTCTCCTGGAAGCCGAACGGCGTGTCGAGCAGCACGGCGGGTGGCTCTACCCGGGCCAGCATCGACCGGTGGGTCTTGACCATGGTGGGGCTGGTCTCGCCCGAGCCCATGATGGCGAGCAGCCGAGGAAGGCTCACGAGGCCAGCTCCAACAGCAGGCGGGCCACGGCCTCGGGCTGCTGCGCGTGTAGGTCGTGGTCCCCCTCCAGCACGGCCACCCGCCCGCGGGGGGCGGCGGCCGCCGCAGCCGACGTCTCGGCCTTGTCACCGGCGGGGATGAACAGCAGCGGCACCGCCACGTCGGCGTACACCAAGGACGGCCGGTGCTCCCACAGGTGGTGCAGGATCTGCATGTGCCGCTCCCGGGTGAGCCACGGGGCCACGGTCCCGTCGGCCCGCACCTCGAAGTTGGCCAGCATTCCGATCACCCCGGACTCGGGCCAGTCGTGGTGGCGCCCGCGCACCATGCCCTCGATGTCGACCATCGGCGGGCCCGCCAGCGGGGGCGGCCGCAGCGCCTCGGCGCAGTCCTCCCACGACTCGAAGCGCCGGGACAGCTCGATGGTGCCACCGTCCACACAGGCCGCGGCGTGTACCCGCTCGGGCGACCGCAGTGCCAGCTCCAGAACCACGTTGCCGCCCCACGACTGGCCTGCGGCCACGGCCCGCTCCCATCCCAGCCGGTCGAGCACGGCGAGCAGGTCGTCCACCACAGAACCGAAGTCGTAGCCCTCGTCGGGCTTGGGCGACTGGCCGTGCCCCCGCAGGTCCACCGCGGCCACGTCGTGCCCGGCCTCGGCCAGGACCGCCGCCACCCCGTCCCACATGCGGGCGTTGGAGGCCAGGCCGTGGACGAGCAGGAACGGCACCCCGCCGCCCTGCCCCCCGCCGCCCTTCCCTCTGCCGCCCGAAGACCGGCGTACGGCCAACTCGACCACGCTCCCCACGGCTACAGCCCGTCGGACATCTGCTCGATGAGCCAGGCCTGGAGGTCGGTGAGGAAGGCGTAGAGGGCATAGGTGGAGGCCCGGGGGTCGTCGGGGTCGTCGGGCCCCTCGTCCTCCTCGCTCACATCGAGCACGGTGCCGACCACCAGGCGCAGCTCGTTGAGACCTCGCAGCCAGGCCTCGGCCTGCTCGTCGTCGAGCTCCTCGGCGTCGAGGGTGGCGAGCATCAGCTCGGCCGCCTCCTTGTGGCCCCGGCGCAGGTCGTCGCCCATCAGCCTGCGGTACTCGGTCTCGTGCTCGGCGTGGTCGGCCCCCGCGTAGGCGGGCGGGAACAGGCGCTTGAGGGGCTCGTCGCCCGCATCGCCGCCACCCGTGCCGCCGCCCGTGGTGTCGCCCGCACCCTCCAGCAGCTCCACCAGCTCGGTGGCGAAGCGCCGGAGCACCGCTTGGGCCTCGGGCGAAAGGGCCAGCGAGATGCTCACTGGTCGTGTTCCATGGTGGCCCACAGCCCGTGCTCGTGCAGCCGGAACACGTCGAGCTCGGCCCGCTCCCGGGTGCCGTTCGACACCACGGCCCGGCCCTTGTGGTGCACGTCGAGCGTGAGCTTGGTGGCCTTCTCGAAGGAGTAGCCGAACAGCTTCTGGAGCACGTAGGTCACGTACGAGATGAGGTTGATCGGGTCGTTCCAGACGATGACCACCCAAGGGCGGTCGGGCTCGGCCGTCTCGTCCAGGCCGGGCTCGTCGACCCGGACGGGCGCTTCAGCGGGTGCTGACGGCATGCCGCGATTCTGCCCATGTGGCGGCGGCCGGGACACCCGGAGGCACCGGGACGGCGGCCAGGTCGAGCCGCAGGACGGCGATCCAGACGGCGGTGGCCCCGGCGATGTGGATGCCCACCAGCAGCGGGGGCAGGCGGGTGAAGTACTGGGCGTAGCCCACCGCGGCCTGGGCCACGATGGCGCCCAGCAGCACCTCGGCCCGGCGCAGCACCCGGGGGGCGGCCCGGCCCCGCACCAGCGACACCATGACCACGACAGTCATGGCCAGGAACAGCATGACCGCGGCGCCGTGCAGCCGGGTCACCTGGTGGAGGGCGAAGGGCAGGCGCTGGGCCCGCTCGTCGCCGCCGTGGGGCCCTGACGAGGTGACCAGGGTCCCGAGCACGAGCACCACGGCCGCGGCCACGGTCAGCAGCCGGGCCATGCGGGCCTGGTCCCGGTCCACGGTCCGCTGACGGGTCGCGTCGTCGGGCAGCCCGGCCCGGTCGTGCAGGACCACCGCGCACCAGATCAAGAGCATGGACATGAGGAAGTGGCCCATCACGAACGGCGGGGCCAGCCCGAAGATCACGGTGAGGCCGCCCAGCACGATCTGGCCGACCACGACGGCCACCAGGCCCCAGGCCAGCCTGGTCAGGTCGGCCCGGCGGGGCGTGCGCAGCAACGAGGCCAGGACGGCCACGATCACGGCCACGGAGACCAGGCCGGTGATGGTCCGGTTGATCGACTCGATGGCCCGGTGGTACTCGGTGGCGTCGACCAGTTTGGTGTCGGCGCAGGCGGGCCAGTCGGGGCAGCCCAGGCCCGAGCCCGTTACCCGCACCGCGCCCCCCGTGACCACGATGAAGGCGAGCAGGCCGAGGGCGGCCAGGGTGACCTTGCGGTAGGCGCGCGGGGTGAGGCGGGGGAGCTGCATGACCGGCCGTCGATGGTAGGGCAGCCAGGGGCCAAAGCGCCCATCGCCTCGCTTGGAGTCGGCGGGCGCGGCTGCCGTAGTGTTCAGGCCCGTGCCCCTGGCCGCCCCTGCCGCGATCCACTCCCGCGCCGCGGCCTACGTCGCGCTCACCAAGCCCCGGATCATCGAGCTGCTGCTGGTGACCACGGTGCCGACCATGTTCGTGGCCGAGCGGGGCGTCCCCTCGGTGTGGCTCATGCTGGTCACGCTGGTCGGCGGCACCCTGGCTGCGGGCGGGGCCAATGCCATCAACATGTACGTGGACCGGGACATCGACCGGATCATGAAGCGGACCCAGCACCGGCCGCTGGTGACCGGGGCGGTGACTCCCAAGGCCGCCCTGACCTTCGCCATCGTGCTCGAGGTCGTGGCCTTCGTGGAGCTGTGGGCCCTGGTCAACCTGCTGTCGGCCGTGCTGGCCGTGAGCGCCACCCTCTTCTACGTGTTCGTCTACACGCTGTGGCTGAAGCGCACGTCGACCAGCAACATCGTGATCGGCGGGGCGGCGGGCGCGGTGCCCGTGCTGGTGGGCTGGGCCGCGGTGCGCGACTCGCTCTCCCTCGCCCCGCTCGTGCTGTTCGCCATCATCTTCGTGTGGACGCCGCCCCACTTCTGGGCGCTCGC
>DASYMT010000194.1:0-6661 GCA_036008925.1 Acidimicrobiales bacterium
ACCCGGGCGCCGATGTTCACATAGCTGGGCATCAGGATCACGCCCCGGTCGAGGAACGAGCCCCACCGGGCCGACGCCCCCGGCACCACCCGCACCCCGGCGGCCTGGTACCCCCGCTTCAGCGGGATCTTGTCGGCGTACTCGTACGGGCCGACCTCGACCGTCTCCATGGCCGAGAGCTTGAACAGCAGCAGGATGGCCTGCTTCAGCCACTGGTGGACGACGACCTCGCCGTCCTCGCCCACCGATGCCACCCGGGCCTCGCCCCGGTCGAGCAGGTCGACGGCCTCGCGCACGATGGCGAAGGCGTCGCCGTCGCCCGCGGCCACGTCGGCCCGGCGCTCCCAAAGGTCCTCGATCTGGGCTTGCAGGTCGGCCATGGGGGCGAGGCTATCGGGCGTCCTAGGTTGGACTGGTGCTCACCCGGCTCCCCATCGTCGTCCCCGCCGAGCCCGACCGCCCCGAGCTGGCGGGCCCCGACCACCCCATCCGCCAGGTCACCCGCCAGATCGCCTTCGAGCCCGGCGGCTGGACCGCCGAGCGCCGCCAGAAGGTGGCCGAACTCTTCGACGGGCTCGCCCCCGACTGGCACGAGCGCGACGTCGCCATCCGCCACGACGCCCTGCTCGACGCCCTCGACCGGGGCGGCCCGTTCGACCCCGCCGCGCCGTGCCTGGAACTGGGCTCCGGCATCGGCGCCTTCACCCCCGACCTGCGGGCCCGCTTCGACCACGTCGTCGCCGCCGACCTGTCGTTCGAGATGCTGCGGCGGGCCGACGACGCGGGCGCCCCCCGGGCCTTGGCCGACAGCGCCGCACTGCCCCTCGCCAACGCCGCCGCGGGGACGGTCGTGCTGGTGAACATGTTCCTGTTCCCGGCCGAGATCGACCGAGTGCTGCGGCCTGACGGCGTCCTCGTGTGGGTGTCGGTCCTGGGCGACCGCACGCCGATCTACCTCAGCGCCGAGGACGTGGAGGCCGCGCTCCCCGGCGACTGGGAGGGCACCGCGGCCGAAGCAGGCTGGGGGACGTGGGCCGTCTTCCGGCGGGCCCCCGGCCGCTGAGCCCGCAGGACGTCAGGCCACGCCGAGCCGCTCGGCCACCAGCTCCAGCCGCTCCAAGGGCTGGACCAAGGCCACCCGCACGTGCCCGGCGCCCGTGGGCCCGTAGAACTCGCCGGGGCTCACCAGCGCCCCGCCGTCGGCGGCCAGCCGGTTGGTGAACCCCCAGGCGTCGTCCACCTCGGCCCACAGGTAGAAGCCGCCCGCAGGCAGGGGCACGAACACGTCGAGCTTGGCCAGCACCTCCCGGAACCGCTCCAGCCGGGCGAAGTACCGGTCCCGCTGCTCGTCCACATGCGCGTCGTCGTCGAGGGCCACGGCGGCGGCGGCCTGCACCGGGCCGGGCACCAGCATCCCCACGTGCTTGCGCACCTCGCCCAGGTACCGCACCAGCGCGGGGTCGCCCGCGTAGAAGCCCGCCCGCAGCCCGGCCAGGTTCGACCGCTTCGACACCGAGTGCAGGGCCACCACGCCCTCGCTGCCGTGCTGGAGGATCGACCGCTTCTCCCCGGCCCACGTGAACTCCACGTAGCACTCGTCGCTGAGCACGGGCACGCCGTGCTCCCGGCCCCATGCCGCGGCTGCGCCCAGGTCGTCCACCTGGCCCGCCGGGTTGCCCGGCGAGTTCACCCATACGCACAAGGCCCGCCCAGCATCGTCGTCCGAAATCTCGGCCAGCGACTCGTACGGCACCGCCCGACAGCCCGCCAGCGTGGCCCCCATCTCATAGGTCGGGTACGACACCGCCGGGTACAGGACCGTGTCCCGGGCCGGGGTGCGCAGCCGCAGCCACTGGGGCGCGGTGGCCACGAACTCCTTGGTGCCGACGCAGGCGAACACGTCGGCCGGGTCGACCGCCACGCCCAGCCGCCGCTGCATCCACCCGGCCGCCGCCTCCCGGTAGCGGGCGCTGCCCACCGACATGGGGTAGCCCCGCTCGGTGCCCGAAGAGGAGAGCGCCTCCACCACCGCGGCGGGCGGCGGGTCACAGGGCGTGCCCACCGACAGGTCGACGACGCCGCCCGGCAGGGACTCGGCCGCGGCCTTGGCATCGGCCAGCCGCTCGTAGGGATAGACGGGCGGCTGAAAGCCCTCGGGACTCATGAGGAGCGGCTCACGAGACGAGGAACTCGCGGAACCGGGCCGCGCCCGCCTCGTCCAGCCGGGCCCGCAGCCGGGTCCCGCCCTCCTCATGCTGTTCCACCAACACCTCGCCCTCCCGGTGCACCGCGGCGATCACGTCGCCCCGCTCGAACGGCACGACCAGCTCCACCACGTTCGACGTGGCCCGCAGCCGGTCGGCCACGGCCTGCAACAGCCCTTCAATACCAGACGGCTGGAGCGCGGAGATGGCAACCGAGCCGGGATGGGCGGCCACCAGCCGAGGCACGTGGTCGGCCACGTCGGCCTTGTTGAAGGCCAACAGCTCGGGGACGTTCGACGCGCCGATCTCGTGCAGCACCGAGCGCACCGCCTCGATCTGCTCCTGCGGGTTTGGCGCCGCGCTGTCGACCACGTGCACCAGCAGGTCTGACTCGCTGACCACCTCGAGGGTGGACTTGAACGCCTCGACCAGGCCGTGGGGCAGCTTGCGCACGAAGCCCACCGTGTCGGACAGCAGCACGGCCTCGCCGCCGGGCAGGTCGAGCCGCCGGGTGCGGGGGTCGAGGGTGGCGAACAGCCGGTCCTCAACCAGCACGCCCGCGTCGGTGAGGGCGTTGAGCAGCGTCGACTTGCCCGCGTTGGTGTACCCGACCAGCGACACCGTCCGCAGCCGGGAGCGCACCCTGCCCTTGCGCTGGTTGCGCCTGGTCTTCTCCAAGTCCCGCAGCTCGCCTTCCAGCTTGGTGACCCGCCGCAGGAGCCGCCGCCGGTCGATCTCCAACTGGGTCTCGCCGGGGCCGCGTGAGCCGATGGGCGCCCGGGCCGCGCCCGCGCCCATGGCACCGGCCTGCTGGCTGAGCTGCTTGCCCCGGCCCCGGAGGCGGGGCAGGCGGTGGCGCAGGAGGGCCAGCTCGACCTGGGCCTTGCCCTCCTGGGTGCGGGCGTTCTGGGCGAAAATGTCGAGGATCACGTCGGTGCGGTCGATGGCCGTGCGGCCCAGGATCTTCTCCAGGTTGCGCTGCTGGGCGGGCGACAGCTCGTCGTCGAACACGACGGTGTCGCTGTCCACCGCTTCGGAGATCTCGTGCAGCTCCTGGGCCTTGCCCTTCCCGACATAGGTGGCGGGGTCGGGCGCGTCCCGGCGCTGGACGACGCGGGCCATGACGTCGGCCCCCGCGGTGTCGACCAGCAGGGCCAGCTCGTCGAGGTGGGCGTCCACCTCCTCCGGCGTCGTCCCCGGGGTGATCACGCCGACCAGCACGATCTTCTCCCGGAACGACCGTTCGATGAGGCTCACAGCACCACCTCGACCCGGGCCACGAACTGCGTGGGCCCGCTGAGGAGCATCGACTCGCCCGCCGCCTCGACCACCACGTCGCCGCCCGGGTTGTGCACCACCACCCGGGGGCCGACCAGCCCCCAGCGTTGGGCTGCGGCCACCGCCGCGCAGCTCCCCGTCCCGCAGGCCAGCGTGGCCCCCACGCCCCGCTCCCACACCCGCAGGTCGACCTCGCCGTCGTGCACCGCGATCAGCTCCACGTTGCGGTCGGCGTGCTGGCGGCCCAGCGCCTCGAGGTCGCAGCTCTGGTCCTGGTCGAGGATGACCAGGTGCGGGTTGCCCATGTCGACCAGGGTCCCCGACGGGTGGTCCTCTACCTTGGCCGGGCCCATGTCCACCGTGACCTGGCGCAGCCCCGGCGCCGACTCGGGCTTCACCCGTACCCGCCGCACGCCGCCGTCGGTCCAGACCCGCAGTTCTCTCTCAGACCACCAGCCCGCGTCGACCAGGGCCTGGGCCATGCAGCGCATCCCGTTGCCGCTCATCTCGGCCGGGCTGCCGTCGGCGTTGCGCAGCTCGAAGACGGCGTCGGCGTCGGGCCCGCCCTTGACCGCCCGGATCAGCCCGTCCGCGCCCACGCCGGTGTGGCGGTCGCACAAGGCGCGCGCCAGCTCTGCGGTCAGCGGGGTGCGGTCGTCGGCGTCGAGGAGCACGAGGAAGTCGTTCCCCAAGCCGTGGTGCTTGGTGAAGGTCAGGACGGGCATTGCGACCAGTCTCCCAGGAGCGCCGGAAGTACGGCGAACGGATTCGTGCGGGCGCCGAACCAGGTGATGCGCGGGTCGCGGCGGAACCACATCCGCTGGCGGCGGGCGAAGGCCTTGGTGCGGCGGACGGTCTCGCGGGCGGCGTCGTCGGGGTTGAGCCCGTCGAGGAACTCCTTGTAGCCCAGGGCCTGCCGGGCCGTGCGGGACAGGCCCTCGGGCCGCCCGGCCAGTCGGCCCGCCTCCTCGGCCAGGCCCTGCTCGACCATGCCGTGGACTCGGTGTTCGATCCGCTCGTTGAGGACGGGCCGGGGCAGCCATACGCCCGCCATGCGGAAGCGGGTCGGCGGGTGGGCGTCGAGGCCGGGGCCGAACGACGAGAACGGGCGGCCGCTGCCCACGCTGACCTCGAGGGCGCGCAGGACGCGGCGGCGGTTGGTGGGCTCCATGCGCTGGGCGGCGATCGGGTCGAGGCCAGCCAAGCGGGCGTAAAGCGTTGTCGTGTCGGGCTCGGCTTCGAGCTCGGCCTTGACGTCGGGCCACTGGCCGGGGGGCGTCAGGCCGTCGACCACGGCCCTGATGTAGAGCCCCGTCCCGCCCACCAGCAGGGCCCGGTGCCCCCGCTGCTCGATCCCGTCCATAGCCTCGGCGAAAGCCTGTTGGAAGCGGGTGAGGGAGAAGTCCTCGGCCGGGTCGGCCAAGTCGAGCAGGTGGTGCGGGGCCTCCTCGCGCTCGGCGGGCGTGGGCTTGGCCGTGCCGACGTCCATGCCCCGGTAGACCTGCATGGAGTCGACCGAAACCAGCTCGACCGGCGGCCCGGGCAGGCGGCGGGCCAGCTCCAGGGCCAGGGCCGACTTGCCCGACGCGGTGGGCCCCACCAGGGCGACGTGCTGTGTGCGCCCGGTGCCCTGCGTGCTCAGAGGGCCGCTACCGGGATGCGGGTCTTGTGCCGGGTGCGGGCGGTCATGGCCAGCAGCTCGCCGGTCAGGTAGTGGGCCGCGGCGCCGGTGACGCGCACGTCGGCGTAGGACCCGGGCGCGACTGTCGTGGTCGACGGCGCCGGGAAGTGGATGAGCTTGTGCTGGGCCGTGCGGCCGGTGAGGACGGCGGGGTCCTTCTTGCTCGGCCCCTCGACCAGGACCGGCTCGGTGCCGCCGATGCGGGCCGCGTGTTTGTGGCGGGCGCTGCGCTCGACCACGACCTTGAGGCGCTCGAACCGCTCGGCCACGGTGTCAGGGTCGATGAACCGGTCGGTGAACTCGGCCGCCTCGGTGCCCGGACGGGGCGAGAAGATGAAGGTGTAGGCGCTGTCGTACCCGGCTTCGACGACGGTGGCGAGGGTCTGCTCGAAGTCTTCGTCGGTCTCGCCCGGGAAGCCCACGATGAGGTCGGTGGTGACGGCCAGGTCGGGCACGCCCTGCCGGGCCGCGGCCAGCTTCTCCAGGTAGCGCTCGGCCGTGTAGCCCCGATGCATGGCGGCGAGGACCCGGTTGCTGCCGGACTGGTGCGGCAGGTGGAGTTGGGGCATCACCGTCGGCACGTCGGCCATGGCCTCGATCGTCTCGGGCCGCAGGTCCTTGGGGTGCGGGCTGGTGTAGCGGACCCTGCTGATGCCCTCCACCGCGCCCACGGCCCGGAGCAGCTCGGCGAACAGCGGGCGGCGCTTGGTGATGTCCCGGCCGTAGGAGTTCACGTTCTGGCCGAGCAGGGTGACCTCGGTAGTGCCCGCCGCGGCCAGGGCCTCGACCTCGTGGACGACCTCTTGGAGCGGGCGGCTGATCTCCTTGCCCCGCACCGACGGGACGATGCAGAACGCGCAGGTGTTGTCGCAGCCGATCTGAATGGTGACCCATGCCGAGTAGTCGAGGTCGCGCTGGGCGGGCAGGGCGCTGGGGAACTCGCTCGACTCGTCGAGGATCTCCATCACCGGGCCCTGCTCCCGCGCCCGTTGGAGGAGGTCGGCCGCACTGGCCACGTTGTGGGTGCCGAAGACCACGTCGACGTAGGGCGCCCGGTCCTGGATCACACCCCGGTCCTTCTGGGCCATGCAGCCGCCGACCGCGATCTGGAGGTCGGGGCGGGCGTCCTTCAGGGCCTTGAGGTGGCCCAGGTTGCCGTAGAGCCGGTTGTCGGCGTTCTCCCGGATGGTGCAGGTGTTGAGGACGACGACGTCGGCGTCGTCCAGGCCCGCCGCCGCCTCCATGCCCTCGGCCGTGAGGAGGCCCGCGATGCGCTCGGAGTCGTGCTCGTTCATCTGGCACCCGAAGGTGCGGATCAAGAACTTGCGGGCCACCCGCTCAGGATACGTGGGGCGGTCGGCGGGCGGCCCCAAACCGGGGCCGGGGGCGGGGGCGGGCATTCTGGGCCACAGCGGCGCCGGGTGGGACGCGAGCGGCTGCCCCGTGTGCGGGGTGTTCGGGGCGCGGCTGTGTACGGGGAACGAGTGGCGGGGGTGAG
>DASYMT010000195.1:0-3149 GCA_036008925.1 Acidimicrobiales bacterium
ATGAGGATGGCGGCCAGGGCCACCCGGTCGGCGGCCACGTCCACGTGCTCGGGCCCCATGGCCCTGACCCTGATGTCCACCGACCGGCGGGCGTGGGGCTCGGCGCCCTCGAAGTCCCGGCGGGCGTGGGCCAGGCCGCCCAGGTTGTGGTACAGCGAGGCCATGTCGGGGTGGTCGGGGCCGACGGCCGCCTCGGTGACGGCGAGGGACTGGCGGTAGGCCTCCTCGCCCTCGTCGAACCAGCCCGCGAACTTGCAGCACACGCCGATCTCGCCCAGCACCGCGGCCGTCTCTATCGACCCCGCCCCGAAGGCGGCCTCGACCAGTGGGCGGGCCTTGCGCAGCAGGGCGATGGCCTCCTCGTAGCGGCCCCGGGCCCGCACCGCCGCCCCCAGCGCGCCGAGCGCGACGGCCGCGGCGGGCGATCCCGGCGACGCCATGTCCACCGCCTCTCGCAGGGTCTGCTCGGCCAACTCGTAGTCGCCGCCGTCCTGCTGCATCCGGCCTTGGGCCACCAGGGCCTCGGCCAGGTCGTCGCCCGGGCCGAAGGCGGTGCGGGCCGACGCCGCCGCTTCGGCCGCCAGCGCGGCGGCCGCGTCCGGCCTTCCCAGGGCCCGCACCACCGCGGCCAGCCGGGTCAGCGCCCAGGCCCGGCCGCCCGCGTCGTCACCCGCCGCGTCGAGGGCCTGGCCCAGGGTGGCCTCGGCCCCCTCGAAGTCGCCCGTGTCCTCCTGGAGCGCGCCCACGTCGACCAGGGCCGCCACCAGCGCGCCCCGGTAGTCGCCCGCGGCTCGGCACGCCTCCGCCCGGCTCACGCGGCCGCCTCCTCGGCGATGAGGTTGGCGCCCGCGGGCAGGAGGCGCCGAAGGTTCAGGCCTGCCATGCCCAGCAGCACGCAGCCCGCCACCAGGCCGCCGAACAGCAGGCCTTCAGCGCCCGCGCCCAGGGCCACCCCGCCCACCACCGGGCCCACCGCGAACCCCGTCGTCCAGGCCAGGGTGTAGAGCCCGTTGTAGCGGCCCCGCAGGTCGTCCGGGGCCAGGTCGTTGACGATGGGGCCGAGCGACGGCGACAGGAACGTCTCGCCCAGGGCGAACACCAGCGCGGCGCCCGCGAAGATGACAACCGCTCCGGCGCCGCCGCCCGCCGCGCCCGCGACCAGCGTGCAGGCCCACGCCGCGGCCCAGCACCCGCACGTGATGGCGAAGGCGGTGGTGCGCCTGCGCCCGGCCATCAGCCGCAGGGCCACCAGTTGGAAGCCGACCACGCCCACCGTGTTGGCCGCGAAGACCAGGCCGAGGGCGGCGGGCTCGATGCCGCCGGGCCTGCTGGCAAAGGCGGGGAAGGCGCTGCTGAACTGGGCGTGCCCGAGGGCGATCAGCGCGGCGGTGAGGAGCCACACCCGCCGGAAGACCGGGTCCTGAAGCACGGTGCGAATCCCGCTCTGGGCCCGCCTGGCTCCGCCGTCCCCCTGCGGCTCGGCCCGGTCGCCCCCGGCCAGTCCGGCCAGGATGGGCACGAAGGCGAGGAAGGTGATCCCGTCCACCAGGTAGAGCAGCACGAAGCGCGAGGCCGACGGCTCGCGCACCAGGGCCGCGGCCAGCAGCCCGCCCACCGCCAGTCCCGCGTTCATGGTGCCGTGGCGCACGGCGAACACATTCGACCGCTGCTGCGGCTCGACCAGCACGGCGAGCAGCGAGTCCTGGGCGGGCCACACCACGGCCACCCCGAGCCCGAGCAGGGCGGCGGCCGGGAAGGCCTGCCATCCGGTGTGGACGAGGGCGATGGCGGCCGACCCCGCGGCCGCCACCACCAGGCCGCCCATCACCGCCCGGCGGGGGCCGATGCGGTCGGCCAGCCAGCCCCCCAGCGGGTTGCCCGCGAAGCCGGCCAGGGCGATGGTCGACACCGCCGCGCCCGAGACCCCGAGCGAGACGCCTCGCACGTTGTGCAGGTAGATGACGAGGAACGGCAGCGTCATGCCGGTGCCGATGGCCGACAGTGCGTCGCCGCCGAGCACGAGCCACGCGGGCCGCGAGATCGCGGGCAGCCACCCCCCTGGTCGCACGAGCGAGAGTGTAAGACTCTTCTTCGGGAGGTGCCGGGTGGCGCAGGGTGACGAGGTCCTTCAGTCGGTCGTGTCAATGGGACGGGCCGTGTTCGGCGCTGCCGCCTGCTCCATCGCCGTGCTCTCCCCGGCGGGCGACCAGCTCCTGTTCCGGGTGGCCGACGGCGAGGGGGCCGACGCGGTAGTGGGCATGGCCGTGCCCGCCACCCGGGGCATCGCCGGGTGGGCGCTGGTGTCGGGCCAGGCCTTGGCCGTGGGCGACGTGGCCGCCGACGCGCGCTTCGCGGCCGACACCGCGGCCAAGACGGGCTACGTCCCCCAGACCATCCTGGCCGCGCCGCTGATCGACGACGGCGAGGCGGTCGGCGTCATCGAGGTGCTCGACCCGGGCCGCGGGTCGGCCGAAGGCGAGCGGGCCCTCGACCTGCTGGGCAGGCTGGCCGACCAGGCCGCGCTGGTGCTGCGGTCGTTGCCCGAGAACGGCCGCGGCCTGGACGGCGGGCGCATGGGCGCGGCGGAGCAGGCCCTGGTGCAGGCCGCGTTGGACTACGCCCGCGACCGGTGACGTCGCTGCTGCCCGCCTGGGCCGACAAGTTCGAGCCCGACGCCCTCGGCCCGGTGGCCGGGCTGCCCTCCCCGCTCACCCGTGACTGGGCATGGGGCGGGGCGACCGGGGCGGGCGTCAAGGTGGCGGTGGTCGACAGCGGCGTGGAGGCGGCGCATCCGGCGGTGGGGGGCGTGGCCGGGGCGGTGTCGGTCGACGTGGGGCCCGACGGGGCCACGTTCACGAACGGGCCGCACGACGACCGCTTCGGCCATGGGACGGCCTGCGCGGGCATCATCCGCCGGGCCGCGCCCGACGTCGAGCTGTACAGCGTGCGCGTGCTGGGGCCGACCCTGAAGGGCACCGGCGCGGCCTTTGCCGCGGGCATCCGATGGTGCATCGACAACGGGATGCAGGTCCTCAACCTCAGCCTCAGCACCCGCAGCAAGGACCACTTCGGCCCATTGCACGAGCTGGCCGACGAGGCCTACTTCCGGGGGATGATGCTGGTCGGCGCCATCAACAACGTGGAGGCCC
>DASYMT010000196.1:0-3103 GCA_036008925.1 Acidimicrobiales bacterium
GGGCCAGGTACAACACCACGAACAAAACGATGGCCCCGGCCGTGAGCGACACCGCCACCGGGCTCTTGCCCTCGATGATGGCGGGCAGGGCGAAGCGCACGAGCACGAGCCCGGTGATGCCCACGCCCACTACCGCGGCCAGCCCCCGCCAGCGGGCCACGACCACCACCACGATGCCGAAGAGAGCGGCCAGAAGGAGCAGCGGGGCCCTGCGCTGGAAGTCCGAGAAGTAGTAGTAGACCTGCTGCGTGGTGGGGTCGACGGTGCGGCCCACCACCAGGTGGTCGCCGTCATGGATGGGCGGCGCGCCGGGGCCCGCCGACTGGTCGGCCAGCGTGGCGGTGTCGCCCTTGTCCGGGCCGCTGGTGATGGTCAGGAAGACGGTGAGGCACTGGCCGCCGCCACCCGAGCACTCGCCCGGCTCGACCGCCTCCACGGTGGCGTTGACGAGGGTGGCGGGCTGGCCCAGTTCGCGAGCGGCCCGGTGGTGGGCGTGAGCGGGCCATAGGAGCACCGTGGCCACGATGGTGGCGATGGCGAAGGGGGCCAGCCCGATGGCCAGCAGTCTGCGCACATGGGTCGGCAACGGCGTGTCGGGGCCGTCGTGGACGTGGCTGTGGCCGGGCTCCATGGCGCCCAGTCTGCGCGCTGTGATTGTGTGTGGGCATGATCGCCGAGCGGCTGGTGCGGCTGGTGGCGTGGGTGGGCGTCGCCTTCTTCTTCTTCTTCGGGCTGTGGGCGTTCTTCGACCCGGCCAGCTTCTTCGACAAGGTGGCGATCTTCCCGCCCTACAACGCGCACTTCCTGCACGACGCGGGCGCCTTCCAGATCGGGCTCGGCACCAGCCTGTTGCTGGGGCTGCTCGGCTGGGGCGGGCTGGGCACCGCGCTGGGCGGGGCGGGACTCGGCTCGGTCGTGCACGTGATCGCCCACGTCATCGACCGCGACCAGGGCGGGCGCGCCACCGACCCGGTCGGCCTCGGCCTGCTGGCCCTGGCCCTGCTGTGGGGGGCGTGGGTGGTGCGCCCGCGGCGGGGCCGATGAGGCTCTGGCGCCGGCTGGCCGCCTACTTCCGGGTCCTGGGCAAGGCCAACCGCAACCAGACCGACCTGGTGCGGCACCTGGCCCGTCGCCCCGCCATCGGACTGGCCGTGGGCGTCTACGAGACGGCGGTGATGTTCAGCAACCGGGTGGAGCCCCGGCTCAAGTACCTGGCCACGGTGCGGGCGTCGAGCCTGGTCGGCTGCCCCTTCTGACTCGACATCGGCTCTGCCGTGAGCAGGGCGATGGGGATCGACGAGGCCACGCTGGCCGACCTGGGCCGCTGGGAGTCGAGCCCGCGTTTCACGCCGGTCGAGCGCCTGGCCCTGGAGCTGGCCGACCGCATGAGCCGCACCCCGACCGAGGTCCCGGACGAGCTGCGGGCCGCGCTGCTGGCCGAGTTGGGCGACGCCCAGCTCACCGAGCTGGCCTCGGCCATTGCCTGGGAGAACCACCGGGCCCGGCTCAACCGGGCCCTCGGCGTGCGGGAGGTGGGCTTTTCCGACGGTGCCTTCTGCGTGCTGCCCCACCGCGAGGCGTGACGGCCAGGTGTGACGGCGGGGTGTGACGCATTTGGCCTTGCGCTCGTGCCGCCGCCGGCTGAGGATACGTACAGCCTGTATCCATAGCTGAGGAGGACGACATGGCACTGCCCAGGGCGCAGATCATGGCGGGGACGGCCGAGGGCCTGAGCCGCTTCGAGGAGCTCATCCGGGGGTTGAGCGACGCCGCTTGGAACACCACGACCCGCTGCGAGGGGTGGGTGGTGGCCGACGTGGCCGCCCATGTGGCGGGGACGATCACGGCCATCGCCACCGGCCAGTTGCAGGAGCTGGCCGATCCGGCCCATGTGGCCCGTCAGGTGGCCGAGCGCAAGGGCAGGGGCCCGGGCGAGCTGGCCGACGAGGTGCGGGACTCCGGCAAGGTCGGCATCGACATCATGGGCTCGTTCGACGACGCCTCGTGGGACGGCCCTCTCCCCATCGACCTCCCGGGCACCCTGGGCGAGGGCGTGGAGGCCATCTGGTACGACGCCTACGTGCACGCCGAGGACATCAACGACGCCCTGGGCCGGCCGGCCGAGCGGGGGTCAGGCCTGCGAGCGGCGGTGTCGCACATCGCGGGCGTGCTCGACCGCGACGGCTGGGGCCCGGCCACGCTGGCCTTCGACGGGCTCGAGGAGTTCCCGGTCGGCGGGGGCGGAGACCGCATCGCGGGCGACCCGCTCACCTTTGTGCTGGTGGCCACCGGACGGCAGGACCCGTCGGTGCTGGGCCTGGACGAGACGGTCAACATCTACCGCCCCCGGTAGCCGTTTCTGGAGGGCATAGGGTGCGGAATCCGGGCCCTATGCCCCTCCAGACAGGCGGTGTGATGGTCACCAAGGCGGAGCAGTCGGACACCACGCGGCGGGCGCTCGTGGCCGCGGCGCGCTCGCTGTTCGCCGAGCACGGGTTCGCCGACACGCCGACCGAGGCGGTGGTCCAGACCGCGGGCGTGACCCGGGGCGCGCTGTACCACCACTTCCGGGACAAGGCCGCGCTGTTCCAGGCCGTGTACGAGGAGCTGGAGCAGGAGCTGGTGGCCAAGGTGGAGGCCGGGGTGGACGGCCTGCGGGACCCGCTCACCGTGCTGCGCCGAGGCTCCGAGGCCTTCCTCGACGCCTGCCTCGACCCCGCCTTCATGCGGGTGGTCCTGCTCGAAGGGCCCACCGTGCTGGGGTGGGAGAAGTGGCGGGAGATCGACCAGTCCTACGGGTTGGGCATGGTGAAGGCCACGTTGGAGATGGCTTCGGCCGCAGGGTCCATCCGCCGGGGGCTGTCGGTCGAGCCGCTGGCCCACGTGCTGCTGGGCGGGCTGATGGAGGGCTCGCTCTACCTGGCCAACGCCGAGGACAAGGACGCGGGCCGCGAGCAGGTGGGCAAGGCCATCGGCGCCCTGATCGACGGGCTGGCGGCCAAGCCCAAGCCCGCCGGGGCGACCAAGAAGCGGCCCGCGGGCGGCCCGGCCCGTCGCCGCTGAGGTTCGTCCTCGCGGTCTGGAGGACATAGCCCGCGGAAAC
>DASYMT010000197.1:0-1675 GCA_036008925.1 Acidimicrobiales bacterium
TAGTTCGACGGGCATCTACAGTCACCGCCCGACGTACCGATAATTCCGGGGGAGGGGGAGCGGACGTGGTCCGCGGGTTGTCTCCCGCACAAGGCCATGAACGCATTCCATCGCACCCGCTCCGACCTCCAGGCCGCCGTCCAGCGCCTCGACGCCGACGCCGCGCACCTGCACGACGCGCTCGACCGGTATGAAGTGCCCCAAAAGGTCGGACGGGCCGGAACCTGGCTCACGGCCCGGCGACTGGCCGCCGTCGAGCACTTGGACGCCGACGCCGAGCGCCTCCAGCGCACGCTCGACCGCCACCAGCTCCCGCACAAGGCCGAACGGGCCGGGAGGTGGCTCAGCACGGTGCTGGCCGCCCTCGTCCGCGACGCCGACGGGTGGGCCCGCCGGGTCGACGGCCTCCACCCCGACCTGCTCCGCCCGGCCCGGGCCGCCCGCCTGGCCCGCACCGCCATCGCCTCGACCGCGGTGCTTGGCCTGGTCTCCGTCATGGCCTTCGCCTCCCTGGCCGGGTCGCACCGCCGGGTGCAGCTCGACCGGCTGGCCGGGGCCCAGGCGCCCGCCCGCCTCCAGGCGTTGTCGAGCGAGGACGCCGACGCCAAGGCCGCGCCCGCCGCCGTCCACGCCACCGGGCCTGTGCCTGCGACCGGCGGCGCAGGGCCCGCGGTGGCCGCCCACGCCGACGCCGTCGCCCCCAAGACCATCCCGGCCAACCGGGGCGCCCTGCCCGTGGGCAAAGGCATGTGGGTCTGGCAGCCGGAGCGGACCGAGGGCGGCAACCCGGCCGCCATCGTGGCCCGGGCCAAGGCCACCGGGCTGACCCACCTCTACGTGCGCACCGGCACGCTCAAGGGCGGGTTCGACGGGGCCGGCTTCCTGGACCAGCTCCTCCCGGCGGCCCACGCGTCGGGCCTGCGCATCTACGGCTGGGACTTCCCCTATCTCAACGACATCGACAGCGACGTGGCCCGGGCCGCGGCCGCCATCAACCACATCACCCCGGACGGCCATCGCATCGACGGCTTCGCCTCGGACATCGAGCTGCGGAGCATGGGCGTGAACATCACGCCGGTCACCGCCTTCGTCTACGGGCAGAAGCTGCGGGCCGCGGTGGGCCGGGACGTGCCCCTCATCGCCACCGTGCCCCGGCCTTCGGCCGCCCTGGTGACCTACCCGTTCGCCGAGGTGGTGGCCCACTTCGACGCCATCGCCCCCATGGTCTATTGGATGGGCAACGACCCGGCCGCCACCGTGGCCGACACCATCGCCAAGCTCGCCCCCCTCAACCGGCCCATCATCCCGGTGGGCCAGGCCTACGACGGCGGCGGCGAGGGCGGCCCCCCGGGCGTGCCCGGCCGGGACCAGCTCCTCGCCTTCATGAAGCAGGCCGACGCGTCCGGCGCGGTGGGCGTGTCGTGGTGGTCGTGGCAGCACGCCGATGCCCAGGCGTGGGATGCCGTGCGCGACGCGCCGGAGTTCCGCCTGCCCGAGGGCTCCACGGCACTGACGCCGGGCCAGGTGCGGGCCTACCAGGCCCTGCTCACGTCGCTGGGCTTCCGCACGCCGGTCAACGGGGTGTGGGACGCAGGCACGGCCCAGGCGCTGGCCGACTACCAGCGCACGGCCCGGCTGCCCATCACCGGCGTGGTCGACGGGCCGACGCGCGAGA
>DASYMT010000198.1:0-1597 GCA_036008925.1 Acidimicrobiales bacterium
TGCCTGGTCCCTTCCGTCAGGTGCTCTGGTCGTTTCGGTGCTTGGTCCGTTCGTGCTCTGGTCCGTCAGGTGCTCTGGTCGATGGGCGTGTTCTGGGCCGCGTCGGCATAGGCGACTGCGCCGTCCGAGAGCACGTTGGCCGCCACGGCTGCGTTCACGGGGACGGCGATGTTGGCGTTCACGAGCGACATGGCCTCGCGGTCGGGCAGCTCCTCGCCCGTCTCCTCGGCCAGCTCCTCGTCGGTCAGTCCGGTGTTCTTGTCCTGGGTCATGCCTGGTCTCCTTGTCTTCGAGGCCCTGGGTGGTCAGGTGCTCTGGTCGATCAGGTGCTCAACCGATCAGGTGCTCTGGTCGATGGGGGCGGTCTGGTGGGCGCTGGCGGCGGCCGTCGAGTTGTCCGAGAGGACGTTCAGGGCGGCGGCGGCGTTGATCGGGGCGGCCACGTTGCCGTTGATGAGGGACATGGCCTCACGGTCGGGCAGCTCCTCCCCGGTCTGCTCGGCCAGCTCTTCTTCAGTGAGCTCGGGCTTGTCTGCCTGGGTCATGGCGGCCTCCTGTAAGCGTTTTGGCGTCCTCTATGAGGTTCCCCCGCTCAACCGGACTAAACGCCATGATTCGGTTAAATGACGGCAGCCCAGGACGCGAATGAGCCGCCCCGGCGGGGGCGGCTCATTTCACGTGTATGCGAAGGGGCTTAAATCACTTCGCGATCCCGCACGACCACCTCGTCGCGGCGGCCGTAGGGGCTCAAGCTGCTCCAGAAGATCAGCGATGCCAGCAGGCCGATCGCCCCAACGATCATCAGGATGACCCCAACGGTGTTCAGATCGACGCCGCTGGTGTTGACGTCCACCGCGAAGCTCAAGATGGCGCCCACTGCGATCAGGAAAATACTGATTCCGATGCCCATGTCATTCACCTCCTTCGAGAGGCGCTGGGCCCCCCGGATTCGCCGTTCGTATAGCTCGAAGTGTTGCCAACAGCACTGGGTGGCAAACCTCTCCGGTCAGGCACGCACGGTGGCGCGGCCGGTGGCGCGGCGGGCCGCCACCCGCAGGTCTGCGACCAGGCCGTCGAACTGGACCCGGCGGGCTTCGGCGTCCGGCGCCCGCAGGATGGACGACGGGTGGACGGTGGCCACCACCGTGTGCCCCTCCCATGCGATGGGCCTGCCCCGCTGCTCGGTCACCTTGAACTGGCGGCCGAGCAGGGCCTGGGCTGCGGTGGCGCCGAGCAGCACCACGGTCTCGGGACGGACCCGATCCAACTCGGCGTCCAGCCAGGGGCGGCAGGCGGCCACCTCCTTGGCGTTGGGCTTGGCGTGGATGCGCCGCTTGCCGCCCCGGGGGTCGGGCTTCCACTTGAAGTGCTTGACCGCGTTGGTGACGTAGGCGTCGCCGCGCTCGATGCCTGCGGCGGCCAGGGCCTTGTCGAGCAGGGAGCCCGCGGGCCCGACAAAGGGCTCGCCCGCCAGGTCCTCCTTGTCGCCCGGCTGCTCGCCCACCAGCATGAGGCGGGCGCCGGGCTCGCCCTCGCCGAACACCGTCTGCGTGCCGCACCGGTAGAGGTCGCATGCCGTGCAGCCCCGGGCCACGGC
>DASYMT010000199.1:0-1545 GCA_036008925.1 Acidimicrobiales bacterium
GTCGAAGGCGAAGATCCCGCCGTCCGAGGCGACCAGCCAGTAGCCGCGCGCATCGAGCGGCGCGGCCATCCCGACCACCGGGTCGTTGAGCCGCAGCCCGCCCGTCGAGCCGTCGTAGGGCGCGTCGAAGGCGAAGATCCCGCCGTCCGAGGCGACCAGCCAGTAGCCGCCCGACACCTTGTCCGCGGCCATGGCCACGATGGGCCGGTTGAGCGGCCGGCCCCCCATCGACCCGCGGTGCTCAGCCGAGCCGAAGGCGAACACGCCGCCGTCCGACGCCACCAGCCAGTAGCCCCGGCCGTCGGGCGCGGGGGCCATGCCCACCACCGGGGCCTGGTGGAGGCAGGCCGCGTCGTGCGGGCCCGTGTTGTTGTCGGTGGCCGAGACCCGCGAGCAGGCCGGGTCGATCTCCCACGGGGGCGTGCACGACACCACCCGGCACAAGATGCGGCCCGAGCAGCCGATCTCGGTGTGGCACTGGCCGTAGCGAAAGGCGGTGCAGCCCGCCTTGCGCAGGTTGCAGTCGCCGTTGGCGCACCCGCAGTGCAGCCCGTCGCAGCCTGGGCAGAAGTGGCCGCTGCCGCAGGCGCACTGGCACAGCCCGTTGCAGTCGATGTAGTAGCGCGGCCCGGCGCAGAACGAGGTGCGGTCGGCCTTCCACCAGCCCGCCACGAACGTCCCCGGCGGGCAGGTGTTGGACCCGGTCATGGTGCAGCAGAACTCGGTGTAGCCGTCGCAGCAGGCCGCCCCGCAGTTGCACGACTGGCCCGCGCACCCGCACACCGCGGCGTAGGCCGTGCCCGGCTCGAGCACGTAGCGCATGGGGGCCACGGTCAAGGCCGAGCCCACCACCGCGCTGCGGGCCAGAAAGCCCCGCCTGCTGGTGTGGTTGGCCAGGAACGCCGACGCCTTCTCGACCAGCCTCACGCTCATGCCATCACCGCCGCGCCCAGGTAGGTCGCCGTGCCCAGCAGCACCGCATAGGTGAAGCCCGCGTAGGCCGCGGGCGCGGTGTCGCCCGCCACCGCCAGCAGGGCCGACAACGCCAGGGCGGCGTCGAGGGCCACATGGCCGGGGGTGGGCGGGCGCTCGTCGCCGCCAAAGCAGCCGCACGCCTTCTGCCGGGCCATGGCCCGCAGGGTGTAGACCACGAAGCCCGCGTAGAGCAGGCCGACCACGGGCGCCAGTTCATGGGCGAAGAAGGCAGCGGCGCCGAGGGCGATCTCGAACAGGCCGAGCGTCTGCTGCGGGCGGTTGCGGGTGCGCGCCTTCGACACGCCCGCCACGACCAGCAGCGCGCAAGCCAGCGCGTAGGGCCCGGCCACGATCCCGGTCACAGGCGGTCCCCGGTCACAGGCGGTCCCCGTTCACAGGCGGGCCCCGGTCACAGGCGGGCCCCGGTCACAGGCGGTCTACCACCAGGGTGCGCAGCACGCCCTCGGCCCGGGGGGCCAGCACGGCCCGTCGGGCATGGCTGCCCAGCACCACATAGAGGCAGAAGGCCCGGTCGCCCGCGGTGAAGAAGCGCTGCACGCCGGACTGGCC
>DASYMT010000200.1:0-3925 GCA_036008925.1 Acidimicrobiales bacterium
GAAGTACATGACGCCGTCCACCGTCTCCTTGACGAACTCTCGGAGCTGCGGTGCCCACCAGGCGTCGGCGGTCATCGTCTCGTAGCTCTTGCTGCTGCTCTTGGCCTCCGTGGTGTCCATGCGCCATTCCCGGTGCACGACCCACACGGTGTGGGGTCGACCGTCGACGGTGGCCTGTCTGGTACCGGTGATCTTCAGCGTGCCGGTCAAGTGCTCGTGAAGCTGCCGGGTTCCCTCTGCGTGGTCGCAGGCTGAGTCGATGGCCCACGTGCGTTGAAGGTCGAGCGTGTGGGGGACGAGCAGCGGCGGGGGCCGCCAGTCGCAGGCCAGCCACTCGCCTGCGTCGCCCACCAAGTAGGTGCCGGCCAGCCCGTCGGCCGTTTTGACCATGTGGCGGTCCCGCACCTCCCGGTTGCTGTTCGGCTGGGTCCACACAGTGTCGATCCCGCCCGCCGCGGTCGGCCTGTAGACCACCTCGAAGCGGAACTGCTGGACCAGGCTGCTGCTGGACTCGGTCATCGTCATGCGAAAGCCGAGCGTGCGCGTTCCCGCCGACGCTGCCTTCGCGGGCGGCGTGGTCGTGGGCGTGGTGCTCCCGCCCTGCGGGTTCGACCCGGCTGTCTGCGGGCGGTCGCGCTGGCTGCCGTCGCCGGAGACGGCCCCCGTGCTCGGGCTTCCGCTGCGGGCGCTGGTCGACGTGGCCGTGTCCTGGCCTGCCTCCGGAGCCGGACTCCAATGGCCCCCGCACGCGGAAAGCCAGGCGCCGGCCAGGACAACGGCGACCGCGAGCCCCGGTCGACTCATTGAACCCGCAACGCCCCTTGGAAGCGGTAGACGCACCGGCGGTGTCGCTGGAGCGGTCATCGGGCCACGGAGCAGGAGGGTCCGGTGGACATGCCGTGAAGCTTCGCGCCCCAGGCGGGCGGCTCAACCGGCCAAGCCCTCGCGGGTCGCCTCGCCGTGGATGGTGACAGGGCCTTGGTAGAAATCGAAGACGCCGTCGACGGTCTCCTGCACAAACTCCTGGATATCCGGGGCCCACCAGGCGTCGGAGCGGTACCGGCCTGTGCTCTTGCTGCCGCTGTTGACGTCGGTCGTCTCCTCGGTCCACTCGCGGTGCACAACCCAGGCCGTCTGAGCCCTCCCGTCGACGGCGATCTGCTTCGTGGCGGTGATCTTGAGCGTCCCTGAAAGGTGCTCTCGCTTCGGAACCGAGCCTTCGGTGTGATCGCAGGTGGAGTCCAGGGACCACGTCCGGCTCAGGTCGAGTGCACGGGGGACGAGCAAGGGCTGCGGCCGCCAATCGCAGTCCTGCCAATCGCCGACGTCTCCCACAAAGTAGGCACCGGCCAAACCCAACTCGGTGCGCACCACATGGCGGGCCCGTACCTCCCGGTTGCTGTTGCGCTGCGTCCACACGGTGTCGATGCCGCCAGTGGGAACACGGCTGTAGGCCACGTCGAACAGCAGGTTGTTGTCGATGTTGGCCGGCGACTGGGTGGCGCGTACCCGATACCGCAGGCTCCGTCGTTCATCGTGAGCCGACGAGGTCGACCCGGACGGGCCCGCGTCGGTCGGGGCAGGCTTCGGGCCCGTCGCCCGGGCTGTCGTGCTCGCGCCCTTCGGATCTCCGGGCGCACCCGACCCTGCCTTGGCGGCATCTTGCGAGGGGCTCGGCACCGTCGTCGACGTGGCCGAGGCAACGCCCGTCGGCCCGGCCGTGGGGTTGCCATGGCACGCGGCCATCACGGCCGTCATCGCCACTGCAAGGGCCGCGAGCCCGAACTGAGCCCGCTTCAACAATTTCACCTGCACACCCCAGTTTGGTTGCAGGCAGGGTGCCACACACGTCGATTGTTGCACCAAGTGCCCTTGACAAGGGGGATGAAAGTGGATGAAATGCATGGACGTGCGCTTCCCCGTGTGCCGCTTCGCCCCAACACCGGAGGCCCGTGTTGCATCTGTCCAGCCTGCCCACCCGCTCGCTCACCATCCGCCCGCTCGTCGACGAGGTGATCGACAGCCTCGGCCACGACCCCCGATCCGCCTATGCCGAGACCTACTGGCTCAGCGTCCTCGGCCCCAGCACCATGTGGCTGCTGCGGCATCTGGCGGCCGGGCTGGAGGAGTCCCCTGCCGGCTACGAGTTGTCGCTGGCTGACACGGCCCGACGGCTGGGCCTGGGCGACAAGGGCGGGCGCCACTCGCCGTTCATCCGGGCGCTGGCCCGCCTGGTGCAGTTCGACGTGGCCGTGCCCTACGGACGCGAACTGTCGGTGCGGCGCAAGCTCCCGCCCCTCAACCGCCGCCAGCTCGTCCGGCTGCCCCCGGAGTTGCAGGCCGCGCACGACGCCCTGATGGAGGCCAACCTCCAGCGGCCGCCCTTCGAGCAGGTGCGGCGGCGCAGCAGGCAACTCGCCCTGTCGCTGCTGGAGCTGGGCGAGGACGTGGAGGCCACCGAGCGGCAGTTGCTGCGGTGGCGGTTCCACCCGGCGCTGGCCCGGGAGTCGGCCGAGTGGGCGTGGGACCGGCATCGGCAGGCCTTGGCCGCGGCTGCCGGGGCGGGGGCGGGGGTTGGTAGGGCGACCGGGGTTGCCGGGGCGGCCGGCGGGGCTGCTGGGGCGGGGGCGGCCGCCGCGGCCAGCGGGGGCGGCGGGGGCGATGCCGCCTAAGCGGGGAGGGTGAAGACCCGCTGAGCCGACGGGGCGGCCGGGTCGCCGGGCAGTGCCGTCGGAGAGGCGGGGGCCGTGAGGACGGGGCCGCCGCAGGACCCGAGGACGGCGGCAAGCACGGGGTCGGCGCCGGGCGGGGCGATGCCGACGGACGTGGCCTTCACGCCGTCGGCCTTGAGCAGTTGGGCCAGGCGTGCGGCCACGTCGTCGTCAGTGGGCGCGGGCAGGGGGAAGCCACCCGGCACCTGGGCCGCGGCGGCGATGGCGTCGCGGCCCACGAGGTAGGTCACCGCCGCCCGGCGCTCGCCCTCCATGGCCCCTTGGCGGGCCGCGTCGGGGCCGAGCATGACGGGGAATTTGCGGAGGGCGGCGGCCGCCCCGACCGGCCCCGCCAGCCGGTGCGACTGCTCGGTGGCGCCGATGGCGAAGGCGCGCACCGTCCCCGCCGCGGCCCGGACGAAGATGGCCGCCACGATGCTCAGGGTCGGGCTGTCGTCCTGCGAGGTGCCGACCTTTTCGGTGCCGGGCAGGTCGAGGCCGAGGGCGACGAGTCGGGTGGCGCCGATGCGCTCCAGCTCAGCCCGGGTCGAGGTCGGGATGCAGTTGGGGGCGGCGATGAGGACCGGGCCGCCGATGACCGCCGCCATGGGCGCGGCCACGGCCAGGAGGAGGGGGTCGGCGGGGGCCAGGACGGCGGCCCGGCAGGCCCCGGGGCCGAAGCGGGCCTGGCTGATGGCCACCGCCGCGGCCACTGGGTCGAGCGGGAGGATGACCGTGTCGGAAGCGGCGGGGACCTGCGCCCGCGCTGCCGGTGGGCCTGTCGGTGGGGCGGCTGCGGCGCGCTCCCGTGCGACTGGAGCCTCGGGCATGCCGGAAGGCCCTGGAGTGATGGCGGGCTCTGTGCCTGCGACGGGTCCCGGAGCGGCGGGAGGCAGTGGAGCGGGCTCGGCCTCTTGGTCGAAGACGGCCGATGTGGCGGGTGTGCTCAACGTTGAGGCAGAAACCGACCAGATCTGGCGGGTTTGCGCCTCAACGTTGGCAACACGAACAACAGGCCACGTCACCCGCTGCGGCCCAGCGACCGGGACAGTGGGCGACGGGGTGGAGGCACTCGGCGCGAGCGCCTGTTCGGGGGCGGCGGGCGAGGGGGCGGGCGGTGCAACGAGAGCCGGGGCGGCGGGCGGCAACACAAGGCCGTCCGGCGGTGGCGAACCGAGTTGTGGGGCCGGGACCAGCGGCGAGGAGGCGGGCTC
>DASYMT010000201.1:0-1503 GCA_036008925.1 Acidimicrobiales bacterium
CCATCTACGAACAGGACGACCCCGAGCGGTTCTGCACGGTCGTCAACCTGGTGCTGCGTCCGTCCGACGGGGCGGGTGCGGCGGGCGGGTTCGACGTCGAGCTGTCCTGCGCAGGCCACCCGCTCCCGCTGCTGCTGACCGGCTCTGGCGATGTGCGGTCGGTGGGCAGGCCCGGCATGGTCGTGGGCCTGTTCGAGGACCCCGACCTGCACGACGTGCAGGAGCACCTGGCCCCGGGCGACGTGCTCGTGCTCTACACCGACGGGCTGCTCGAGGCCCGCTCGCCCGACGGCCGCTTCGACCCCGGCCTGATCGAGAAGGCCATGCGCACGGCGGTGGGCCAGACGGCCGACGAGGTGGCCACCGCCATCGAGCGGGCCGTGCTGCGCTTCGAGGGCGGCCAGCCGCGCGACGACATGGCCCTGGTGGTGCTGCGGGTGCCGGGGCTGGGGGAGCCGGGGGAGCCGTCGTGAGCGGCCAGTCGATCGAGGTGGTCTTCATGGGCCTGCCGATCGACCTGTACCAGCGGCTTCAGGCCCACCACGACGAGCTGCTGCGCGAGTTCACCCTCATCGTCTACGGCGAGCGCGAGGGCATGACCGAGGGGGCCGTGCCCGATCGCCTGCTGGCCATGACCGAGGAGATCCGCGGGCGGCTGGCGACGGAGTCGGCCGAGTGGCGGGCTCGGCTGGCCGAGGCCGAGGCCAAGGGAGCGGAGGTGATCGAGGTCACGGCCGTCATCCCGGCCGCGGCAGCCGACTCGGTGGCCGTGCTCGTCAGACTGCTGGACGAGGCCGACGCCTTCTGCCGGGCGGGCGAGGGCCTGCTGACCCTGGCCACGCCGCCCGACTTGTTGGCCTTCCGCCGCTGGTTCCTCGCCCAGATCGTCGACCAGTTAACCGGGCTGGCGCCCACGCCGTGGGCCTCCGCCGAGGAGTCGGCTGCGGCTGCGGCCCGGCCCGGCATGGCCGAGCTGGAGCTGCCCGCCGACCCGGCCAGCGCGGCCCAGGCCCGCCGCTTCGTGCGCCGCGTGCTGGGCGAGTGGGGCGCGGACGACCTGGAGGAGGCGGCCGTGTTGCTGACGAGCGAGCTGATCACCAACTCGCTGCTGCATGCCCGCACGCCGATGAAGCTGCGGCTCCACCGGCGCACCGGGCTCATCCGGATCGAGGTGCAAGACGACAGCGGGAGCAGGCCGGTGCGTCGGCACTACCAGGCCGACGCGTCGACGGGCCGGGGCCTGGGCCTGGTCGAGGCGCTGGCCGAAGAGTGGGGCGTGGAGCCCGCCAACGGCGGCAAGGCGGTGTGGTTCACGCTGCCCGTCGAACGAGCAGGCTGAGGCTCGCCCTCAGTGCTGTTTAGCCGAGAATCACAGGTAGCAACGGCTCGGCTATACGAGTCAAATGGTCCTTATGCCTATCGGCGCATCGTCCCCCACCTCCCGCATTCTTCCGACGATACTCATAGGATGCACTCCATGGACACGCCCAACCCAGGGCCCAG
>DASYMT010000202.1:0-1797 GCA_036008925.1 Acidimicrobiales bacterium
GCCTCGGAGACGGCGGTGATCATCTTGGCCCCGTGACGGATGATGCCCTGGCGCTCGACCTGGGTGCCGACCATGAAGCCGGGCACGTCGGCCAGGAAGAGCAGGGGGATGTTGAAGGCGTCGCACCACCAGATGAACCGCGCCGCCTTGTCGGCCGAGTCGACGAAGAGCACGCCACCCTTCTGCATGGGGTTGTTGGCGACCACGCCGACGACCTCGCCCTCGAGGCGGCCCAGCCCGGTGATGAGCTCCTTGGCGAACAGGCGCTTGACCTCGAAGAAGCTGTCCTCGTCGAGGAGGGCGTCGATGATCTTGTGCATGTCGTAGCCCGACCGCTCCGAGACCGGGATCATGTCGGCGGTGAGCGTCGAGCGGGGCTTGACCGCCTCGACCGCGGCGGGGCGCTCGCGCCACGTCGACGGCAGGTAGGAGAAGCAGCGCGCGGCCAGCTCGAGCGCGCCAGGGTCGTCGGCGGCCAGGCCGTCGGCCGAGCCCGACACCGTCGCGTGCATACGGGCCCCGCCCATCTCCTCGAGGGTGGCCACCTCGCCGATGACCATCTCGGCCATGCGGGGCGAGCCCAGGTACATCGACGCGTTTCCCTCCACCATGAACACCACGTCGCAGAACGCCGGGATGTAGGCGCCCCCTGCGGCCGACGGGCCGAAGAGGCAGCAGATCTGCGGGACCTTGCCGCTCAGCCGCACCTGGTTGTAGAAGATCCGCCCGGCCCCCCGCCGCCCGGGGAACAGCTCGACCTGATCGGTGATGCGGGCCCCGGCCGAGTCGACCAGCCAGAAGATCGGCAGCTCGTGGGCCAGCGCGTACTCGGTCAGCCGCACGATCTTCTCGACCGTGCGGGCCCCCCACGAGCCCGCCTTCACCGTGGGGTCGTTGGCCATCACGCACACCGGCCTGCCGTCGACCGTGCCCCGCCCGGTGACCACGCCGTCGGCGGGCAGGTCCCCCGTGGGCGCGATGGCGTTGGCCAGCAGCGCGTCCTCCACGAACGACCCCTCGTCCAACAGCAGGTCGAGCCGGTCGCGCACGAACAGCTTCTTCTGGCGGGCGAGCTTCTCCGCCTCCTTGGCCAAGTTGCCCTGGAGGGCTCGGGCCGTCGCCCGGGCGATGCTGTCGGCGGTGGACTCTTCGGTCATGGGTTCATGGGCGCTTCGGCTCAGATCCGCCGGATGGCGAGGATGGCGATGTCGTCACTGAGCGGCTGCGAGGCGAAGTCCCGGGCCGCTTCCAGCAAACCCTTGCACAACGTGGTGAGGTCCTCCCCCGGGTCGCGGCGCAGCACGGCGGCGATGCGCTCCTCGCCGAAGAGCTGCTCCCCCGCCCTCGCCTCGGACAGGCCGTCGGTATAGAGCAGCACCACGTCGCCCGGCTCCAGCGGCAGCTCGCGGGAGAAGAACGTCCCCTTGGGGTCCAGGGTCAGCAGCGGCCCGGTCGACCGCAAGGGCCGGACCTCGCCGTCGTGCCACACCCATGCGGGCGGATGGCCGGCCGAGGCGAAGCGCAGCGTGCCCGCCTTCGAGTCGAACACCACCGTGCACAGCGACACCAGCTCCTCGGGCCTGCCCTGGGCCGACAGCACGTCGTTCAGCTCCTCCAGCGCCTGCCCCGGGTCGCGGTACTCGCGCAGGAAGACGCGCAGCAGGTACTTGACCTGGAACGCGGTGATCGACGGCTCGATCCCGTGCCCGGCCACGTCCCCGATCACCGCGGCCAGCCGGGAGGGGGCCGTCGGGTACAGGTCGTAGAAGTCGCCCGCCATGGCCCCCGTGCCCGGCT
>DASYMT010000203.1:0-11155 GCA_036008925.1 Acidimicrobiales bacterium
TGCGCCCGGGCGGCCGGGTGGTGGCCACCTACGCCGCCCTCGACCGGGCCGCGGCGGCGGCCGACCGGCTGGGCTCGCTGACCCAGGTGGCGGCCAGCCGGGGCCAGCGACTGCCCGACGGGGCCTGGCGGCTGGAGGCCGAGAACCCCGTGTTCGTCGTCTGGGGGCCCACGCCGTGACCGCTCCGATCAGCGCCGACCCCACTCCCCCTTCACCGTCCTCGGCACCGTCGCTTCGGCAGAGAGAGAGGGGGCACGGGGCAGGGCGGGTGCTGGCCGTGTCGGTGACGGAGGGCGGGGCCGCGCTGGCCCGGCGGCTGCCCTACGAGCACGTGCACGGCCAGGCGGGCGACACGGTGCGGAGCCGGTGGGCCGACGTGGACGCCTTCGTCCTCTTCCTGGCCACCGGGGCCGCGGTGCGCATCGTCGCCCCCCTGCTCGACGACAAGCGCACCGACCCGGCCGTGGTCTGCGTCGACGAGGCGGGCCGCTTCGCCATCGCCCTGTGCGGCGGCCACGAGGGCGGGGGCAACGACCTGGCCCGGGAGGTGGCGTCGATCCTCGGGGCCGAGCCGGTCATCACCACGGCAGGCGAGGTGGGCTACTCCCTCGGGGACGGCGGGCTGGTGGTCGGCGTGGGCACGTCGAGCGACGCGTCCCCCGAGCAGGTGCGGGCCCTGGTCGAGCAGACCCTGGCCGGCCGACACGCAGGCGAGGTGGCGACCATCGACCGTCGGGCCGCCCACCCCGGCGTCGTCGGCCTCGGCCTGCCCGTCCGGGCCTTCACGGCCGAGCAGTTGGCCCAGGTCGACGTGCCCAGCCCCAGCCCGGCCGTGCGCGAGGCGGTGGGCACGCCGTCGGTGGCCGAGGCCGCCGCCCTGCTGGCCGCAGGCCCGGGTGCCGAGCTGATCACGCCCAAGCAGAAGAACGAGGTGGCCACCGTGGCCGTGGCCCGCCGCCATCGGCCGCGCGGGCACCTCAGCCTGGTGGGCCTGGGCCCGGGTACGGCCGCCCACCGCACGGCCGCGGCGGCCGCGGCCGTGCGCCATGCCGACGTGGTGATCGGCTACGGCCCGTACATCGAGCAGTGCCGGGACCTTCTGACGACGGATCAGAAGGTGGCCCCTTCGCCCATCGGCGACGAGGTGGTGCGGGCCAAGGAGGCGCTGGCGCAGGCGGCCGAGGGCAGGCGGGTGGCCCTGGTGTGCAGCGGCGACAGCGGGGTGTACGCCATGGCGTCGATCGCCCTGGAGCTGGCCGAGGGCTTCGACGTGGACGTGGAAGTGGTGCCGGGCGTGACCGCCGCGCTGGCCGCCGCCGCCGCCGTCGGCGCCCCCTTGGGCCACGACCACTGCGCCATCTCCCTGTCCGACCTGCTCACCCCGTGGGCCGCCATCGAGCGCCGGCTCCAGGCCGCGGCCGAGGGCGACTTCGTGGTCGCCTTCTACAACCCCCGCTCCCAGGGGCGGGACTGGCAGCTCCCCCGGGCCGTCGGGCTGCTGAGCGCCCACCGCCCGCCCACCACGCCGGTCGCCGCCGTCACCGATGCGGGCCGACCGGGCCAGGCCGTGTGGCTCGGCCCCCTCGACACGTTCGACCCCGCCGCGGTGGGCATGACCACGTGCGTCATCGTGGGCTCGTCGGCCACCCGCATGGTGGACGGCCGCATGGTGACGCCCCGGGGGTACGACGCATGACCGCGGCCGCGGCCGTCGCCGCCACCCTCGCCATCGACGCCCGCTGCACGGCCTGCGGCCTGTGCCTGGCCACCTGCCCGGAACCCGGCGCGCTGACCAGGGCGCCCAAGCGGCCCGCGGTCGACCAGGCCCGCTGCACCGGCTGCCTGGCCTGCATCGAGGTCTGCCCGGTGGACGCCATCGCCTGGACGACGGGGGGCGAGGGGCGATGAAGATCCACCCCATCGAGGCCGAGAGCTACCGGATCATGAACGAGCGGGTCGACCTGTCCCGTTGGCAGCCGGGGGCGCGTGACGTGGTGGCCCGCCTCATCCACGCCAGCGCCGACGTCGAGTACGCCACCACCGCCGTCATCGGCAGCCACGCCGTGGTCCACGGCATCGAGGCATTGAAGGCGGGCGCCCCGGTGGTGACCGACGTGGAGATGGTGCGGGCCGGGATCACGGGCGTGGAGACGCAGTGCTATCTGGCCCACGCCCAGGCCCAGGCCGACCCGGCCGACGAGCTCACCCGGTCGGCGGCGGCCATGCGCCTGGCCGCGGCCGACCATCCCAAGGGCGCGGTGTTCGTCGTCGGTTGCGCCCCCACCGCCCTGTTCGAGCTGGTGCGCCTGCACGGCGAGGGCCTCGTGCACCCGGCCCTCGTCGTCGGCCTGCCCGTGGGCTTCGTGGGGGCCAAGGAGTCCAAGGAGGCGGTGCGCCAGAGCGGTCTGGCCCACATCGCCATCACCAACATCGGCGAGAAGGGCGGCTCGGCCGTGGCCGCCGCCGCCGTCAACGCGCTTGCGAGGTTCGCCCGTGCCCGATAGCCCCGGTTCCGACCACCCCGCCCTGCTCCTCGTGGGCCACGGCTCCCGCTCGGCCCGGGGGGTGGACGCCTACTGGGAGTTCGCGGCCGTGCTGCGCGACCAGGCCCCCGACCTGCGGGTGGGGTGCGGCTTCATCGAGCTGGCCGAGCCCGACCTCGACACCGCCATCGACGACCTGGTGGCGGGCGGGGCCACGTCGGTCGTGGCCGTGCCCCTGGTGCTGCTGGGCGCGGGCCACTTGAAGTCGGACGGGCCCGCGGCGCTGGCCCGGGGCAGGCAGCGTCATCCCGGCGTGTCGTTTGCGTACGCGCGAGACCTGGGCATCCACCCGTCGGTGCTGGCCGTGGCCGAGGAGCGGGTCAAGGCGGTGGCCGCTCCGGCCGATCCGACTCCGGGCGATCCGGCCGGCGCGGTGGTGCTGGTCAGCCGGGGGTCGTCCGACCCCGACGCCAACTCGGACCTCTACAAGGTGGGGCGGCTGCTGGCCGACTCGCGGGGCCTGGGCCTGGTCGAGCCCGCCTTCGTGTCCCTGGCCCCGCCCGACGTGCCCGCCGCCTTGGAGCGGTGCCGCCGCCTCGGCGCGTCGCACATCGCGGTGGTGCCCTACTTCCTGTTCACCGGCGTGCTGGTCGAACGCATTCATATGCAGGCGGCTGCATGGTCGGCCGAGCACCCAGGCATCGAGGTGGTGGTCGGCCCTGAGCTGGGCGCCGACCCGCGCATCGCCGGCCTGGTGCTGGAGCGGTACCACGAGGCCCGGCGGGGGGAGGCCCGGATGAACTGCGACTGCTGCATCTACCGGGCGCCGCTGCCCGGCTACGAGTCCCGGGTGGGCGCGCCCATCGCGCTGCACCACCATCACGAGCATTGAGGGGAGGTGACAACCCTGGATCAGGAACAAGCCTTGCAACCCATCAGCGTCCCCGTATGGACGTGGCTGGTGGTCGCCCTTGCCGTCTGCGCCATCTGGGCCATGACTATGGAGAACGGCGCGGTGCTGGCCAAGTCGGCGGGGACCCTGCACGAGTTCTTCCACGACGCCCGGCACTTCATCGGCGTCCCCTGCCACTGAGCATCCCCGTCTGGAGGACATAGCGCGTGCAATCGGCGCGCTATGTCCTCCAGACGCCGAACAGAGATCGAGAACATGCAACGACTGTTGAAGCTGGGGGCGCTGGCCGGGCTGGCGGGCGGCGTGGCCCTGGCCCTCTTCCTCCGCATCGTGGGCGAGGGGCCGATCAGCGACGCCATCGCCCTGGAGCAGGCCCACGCCGGCGCGGGCACGGCCCACGACGACATGTTCAGCCGGGCCACCCAACAGGTCGGCGGGATGCTGGGCGCCGCCGTCTATGGCGTGTGCGCGGGCGCCATCCTGGCTGTCGTGTTCGCCCTGGTCCGACACCGCCTGGCCGCTCGGGACGACTGGCGCCGGGCCGTCACCGTGGCCGCCGTGGCCTTTCTCGCCATCGCCCTGGTCCCCGCCTTGAAGTACCCGCCCAACCCGCCTGCGGTGGGCAGCCCCGACACAATCGACCAGCGCACCGCGCTGTACCTGCTGATGATCGGCTGGTCGTGCGTGGCCGTCTGGGGCGCGTGGCGACTGGGCCGCTGGCTGCGCTCGACGGGCCGGGGCGGGGTTGACCATGTGCGCCTGCCCGCCATGGCCGGGGCATGGGCCGCGGTTGTGGCCGTCGGCTACATCGTGCTGCCCGGCCCCCCCGACCCGGTCGACGCGCCCGCCACGCTGATCTGGCGCTTCCGCGTGGCGTCGCTCGGCGGCGAGGCCCTCTTCTGGGCCGTGACCGGCACGGTGTTGGGCTGGCTGCTCCTGCGCTCGGCCGCCACCCGCTAACCCCTCCACCTCGCGTTTCCACAGGGACAGTGCCTGTGGAAACGCGAGATGGAGGGGGTCAGATGAGGGGGCGGGGACGCCGTTCCCGGGGCCGGGCGAAGCGGCCGATGCCGCCGTTCGGCTCGACCGGGCGCGACGGGCCCCTGCCCTCCCCGGCCAGCGACCCGAGGAGCTGCGGGCCCCGCGCCGCCTGCCCGCCGAACCACCACCAGCCCACGGCCAACGCCATGAGCAGGCCGACCGCCATCATGCGCTCGCCCCGCCCGTCGGGGATGGCGGCCAACGGCACCGCCGCCCGCGGGGGCAGGAACACCCGGGACCGGGCCGCGGCGGTCGTGGTCGTGGTCGGCTCCGGGGCCGAGGGGGACGGGCCGACGATCGTCGGGGTGGGCACGACGGGACCGGGGTCGAACACCGTGGTGGGCGGCTCGTAGAAGGTGGTGGGCGTCTCGTCGGGCGGCGGTGGCGTGAGCGGGTCGCCCGCCTCCAGGCTCTCCTCCCGGGGCGCTTCGAACGTGACGCTGAACGGCGTGTTGGCCTCGGCCGCCAGGAGCGGGTCGGGGACGATGGCCAGGTCGAACAGGCCATCGGCGTACTGGCGGTCGGCCGGGAGGAAGAACGTCACCGCCGAGCCGTCGCCCGAGAACTGGCCGAGCGAGCAGTTGTCCTTGTTGAACGGCGGCCGGTTCTCCCACGCGCCGGGGGCGCCGCCCTCAGGCGCCAGCCAGGGCCCCTCCACCACGCAGGCGGTCAGGTGGATGAGCGCCGGGTTCGGCGAGGGCGGCTGGGCGGGCGGCTCGGCCGGCACCGACACCTCGTTGGTCGTGGTGTAGCTGTGCACGTGCAGCGTGAGCGTGGCGTTCAGCCTGCCCTCGACCGTGTAGGTCAGGCCCGCCACGGCATGGGGGCCGTCGGGGCCGTTGTTCACGTACAGGCCGCCCGCGGGGACCACCGGCGCAGGCGGCGCAGGCAGCGGGCTGGGCAGCGAGGTCGACTGGGCCTGCACCCAATAGGCCGCCTTGTCGGGGGCCACCAGGCCCGCGCCCGCCCCCGCGCCCGGCCATACCGCCACCGCGCCTGCGGCGAGAACGAACCCGAGCGACACCCGGCGGGCCGGGCCCAGACCGCGCCTCACGTGCGGGCCCGCCTGCGAGGGCGCGTCCGGCCGTTGCCGTTGGCCGGCGCAGGCGCCTGGCCCGCGCCGGAGCGGTGGATCGCGTCGAGGTCGCCGCCCAGGTAGGCGCTGATGACCCGCGGGTCGGTCAGCACCACATCGGGCGTTCCCTGGGTGACGACGCGGCCCAGTTCCAGGGCGATGATCTCGTCGGACACGGAGGTGATGAGCGGCATGTCGTGCTCGATGATGAGCATGGCGCAGCCCGTCTCTTGCTTGATGCGCAGCAGCAGCGGGCCGAGGGCCTCCGTCTCGCGCTGGGCGATCCCGGAGGACGGCTCGTCCAGGATGAGCACGCTGGGGTCGTGGGCGATGGCCATGGCCAGGTCGACGATGCGGCGGCTGCCGGTGGACAGCTCGGCCACGAACTTGTCCCGGAAGGCGCCCAGGCCCATCAGCTCGACCAGGTCCTCGACGGTGAAGGCGACGTCGTCCTCCATCTCCTGGGCTGCGGGCAGGTTGAGCAGCGCGGCCAGGTGGTCGCGCACCTCCAGGTGGCGCTCCAGGCCGATGGCGATGTTCTCGGCCACGGTGAGGGACGGGAAGATGCGGGCGTCCTGGAACGACCGGCCCAGCCCCATGGCCGCCCGCTTGTCAGGCCCCCACTCGGTGACGTCGACGCCCTTGAACCACATGCGCCCGCCGTCGAGCGGGAGCAGGCCGGAGAGCATGTCGAAGATCGTGGTCTTGCCCGCCCCGTTGGGCCCGATGAGGCCGAGGATCTGGTCGGGCATGAGCTTGAAGCTCACGTCGTCCACGGCCAGGATGCCGCCGAAGCGCTTGGTGAGGCCCGACACCTCCAGGATGGGCGGCTGGGGCTGTCCCGACTCCAGGGCGGCCAGGGTCCGGCGGGCCGTGGCCCCGGCGAAGCTGGTGGTCTTGCCGTTGCCCGTGGGGGACACCGACGCCGCCCCTTCGAGGAACACCGAGCGCAAGATGTCGCCCCGCTCCAACAGCTCCTGGGTGGGGCCGGAGAAGCGCACCTCGCCCTTCTCCATGAAGTAGGCCCGGCTGGCCACGGTGAGGGCCACGTTGACCGACTGCTCCACCAGGATGATCGTGCACCCCTGCTCGTGGATGGCCCGCACCATGTTGAGGAGCATCTCCACGATGGTGGGCGCCAGGCCGAGCGACAGCTCGTCGATGATCAGCAGGCTGGGCCGGGCCACGAAGGCCATGCCCAGGGCGAGCTGCTGCTGCTCGCCGCCGGAGAGGTTCCCGGCCATCTGCTCCCACCGCTCCTTGAGCCGGGGGAAGCGATCGAGCACGTCCTCGACGCGGGCCTTGACGTCGTTGGGGTCCTCCTTGGCGTAGAGCCAGGTGCCCGCCTTGAAGTGCTCCTCCACCGTGAGGGTGGGGAACACGGCCTTGCCCCCGGGGACCTGCACGATGCCCAGGCGGCTCGTCTCCACCGCGTCGGCCTTGGTGATGTCCCGACCGTCGAACAGGATCGTGCCGGCCGTGGGGCGCACCAGGCCCGAGACCGCCTTGAGCAGGGTGGACTTGCCCGCCCCGTTGGTGCCGAGCAGGGCGATGATCTCGCCTTGGGCCACGTCGAGGTCGACGCCGAAGAGGACCTGCACCTTGTCGTAGGCCACGTCCACCCCGCGGCACTGGAGGAACGCGGGCGCGCCCTCCTCGGGCGCGAGAGCCGATGCCGCCTTCGCCGCCGCCTCGGCCAGCGCCCCCTTGGCCCGAGAGCCGAACCTCATCGCTGCACCCTCCTGGTCCGTCGGCCCGCCGGGGCCGCCCCAGGCTTGAGGTGCTCGTGCTCCATGGCCTCCTCGATGCTGAGCATGGCCCCGCACACCGGGCAGCCGATGGCGCCGATGACGTCGAAGGACTCCACCTCCTCGACGTGCTGCTCGGCCTTCACCACCAGGTCCTCGCTCCGCTCCTGCTCCTGCTCGGCCCGCCGGTCGGCCACCAGCGAGGGCACCAGGACGTTGCGCCGCCGGGCCACCGAGCGCAGGAACCGGTCGCGGATGGCGTAGCCGTTCTCGGCCGTGCCCCCCGGATAGAAGTAGAGGTTCAGCACCAGCAGCGGCCCCGTGAGGAGCAGCGGCATGATGGCGGCCACGTTCTGCCCGAGGACGCCGTAGAGCTTGGGCGCGAACAGCACCGAGGCCTCGGTCACCACTGCGCCGAGCACGGCGAAGGGCACCGACGTCAAGCCGCCGATCACGACGGCCAGGAAGACGAGCAGACTGCTCGGCACGTCGTACGCGTCGGGCACCACGTTGCGCTGCGAGTAGGCGAACAGCACGCCCGCCATGCCCGCCAGCCCGCCCGACACGGCGAACGCGGCCAGCCGGGTGCGGACCAGGTTCACCGCGTACGCGGGCGCGGCCCGCTGGTTGTCCCGGGCCGCGATGAGCACGCGGCCGCTGCGGTTCTTGCGGAACGAGTTGGCGGCCAGGATCGACATGGCCAGGAACACAAGACAGACGAAGTAGAAGCTCCTGTCGTTCTCCAGGTCCAGCCTGCCGTAGAGGACGGGCCGCTTCAGGCTGGCGGCCAGGCTCTTGGGCAGCAGGTGCGAGCCCATCCAGTAGTGCTTGTTCAGCACGTACTTCTGCACCGCGAAGCCGAAGGCCAGCGTGGTGACGGCCAGGTACATGCCCTGGATGCGCACGGCGGGCAGGCCGATGATGATGGCGGCCACCACGCCCGCGGCGACGCCGAGGGCCAGGGCCGCGAAGAAGTCGATGTTGTGCTTGGCCGCCAAGCCCCCGGCCACGCCCGCCCCCACGCCCACCAGCCCGAATTGGCCCAGGCTGATCTGCCCGGCCCAGCCCGTGAGCACCACCAGCGACACGGCCACGATGCCGAAGATGGGCAGCACGATGAGCTTGGCCACCTCCTGCTGGAAGAGGTACGGGGCGGAGACGGCGATGGCCGCGGCCACCACCAGCAGGCCCACCCGGGCCGCCTGCACCTCGGGGAAGTTGCGCAGCTCGGTGGGGATGGGCCGGAAGTGTTTGACCGCCTGCCACGTGGACACGCCGGTGTCCATGGCCCGGGACATGGCCTTGCGCTGGAGCAGCAGGGCCCCCAGGATCACCACCAGCATGAGGGCGGTGGCCAGGTTGTTGTCGCCCTGACGGGCCACCGACGCGAACACGAGCACGCCCGTGGCCGCGCCCGCCAGTAGCGCGATGCCGATGCGCTCCATGCGGGCCACCACCGCGGCGGCCAGGCCGTAGAGCAGGGCGTCGAAGCCGAGGGTGGCGTCGTTGGGGACGCCGATCAGCGGCGCCTGCACGAAGATGGCGATCCCGCCGAGCAGGCCCGCCAGCATCCACGCCGCCGTCCCCACCCGCTTCACCGGGATGCCGAGGAGCGAGGCCCGGTCGGCGTTCTCGGCCGACGCCCGCAGGGCGATGCCGATGCGGGTGTAGCGCAGGAAGGCGCCGAGGGCGGCGGACACGAGCACCACCGTGACCAGCGCGGCCACCTGGTTGCCGGTGACGATGGGCTTGCCGCTGGCACCGGTGATCCGCCACGTCTCCCACGGCGTGGGCACGGTGGGGATCTGGCCCGCCTTGGCCCCCATCCACACGGGGATGAAGAAGCCCAGGGCGGCCAGGCCCTGGGCCAGGCCGATGGTGACCACGGTGGCGATGAGCCGGGGTGAGCGGGAGAACCGGCGCATCACCACGATGTCGACGAAGGCCCCGATCAGCGGCGCCCCGATCAGCACGATGGGCAGCACCGCCAGGTACGGGATGCCGTTCTTCACGTCGAGCAGGAGGGCCCACATGGCGGGCACCGCGCCGATCGACACCGCCGCGAAGTTGATGATCCGGTTGGTCCGGTAGATGAGGATCAGTCCCACGGCGATCACGCCGTAGAGCGACCCGAGGGCGATGCCGTTCACCCAGTTCGGCAGCGACAGGTTGAAGAAGAACTGGATGACGACGACGAAGAGGAGGGCGGCCAGCACCGGGCGCAGCAGGCGCATGCGCGGCGTGTCGGCCATGAGCCTCCGCCGGGCGGTCTCGACCAAGGCGGCCCAGCCGCGCAGGCGGTCGCCCGGCGACTGCCGCTTGGGCGGCAACGGTGCTGCTTCTTCTTCAGTGACGGGTTCGAGTGTGGCGGTCATGGCAGCGTGCTACGTCCGCTCCGGCACGAGCGGCATGTCTGGCCCGTTCGGCATCGAGGGGAATCTCGAGGCCCCGCCGTAGCGGGTCCCGCCCACGGAGAAGTACTTGCCCTTGAGGGCGTTGTAGGGCGACGGCTGGGCCTTGTTCCAGTAGACGAGCTTCACGTCCTGGACCCAGTTCCAACTGCCCTTGGGGAAGGACAGCGTGGGCTGCTCGCCCCCGCCCACGCTCCCGAGCAGTTGGGCGCGGGCCGCCATGTTCGGGGGCGTGAGGGCCGGGCCGGTGTTCTGGATGAGGTTGGCCATCATGATCCAGTTGCGGGCCAGGTTGGTCACCGTGAACGGGGTGACCGCGGCGGGGAGGGCGGCGCCGTTGCTGCCCTGCTTGAAGATCGTGACGCCTTCGAGCTGGCCCGCCGGGCGGGTCACCGGCGCGTCCACCACGCCGATGGCGTTGTCGAACGGACAGCCCCGCGAGGGCTTGGGACAGCCGAGACTGGGCCCGCCGCTCTGGCTGGCGCCATAGGCCTGGGCCACGTTGTCGTACCCCATGTTCTGGACGTCGGCCAGCACGTTCTCGGGGTAGTACTCGTTGTCCTGCTCGCCCTTGTAGACGAACGACGGCGCCACCGAGTCGCACAGGCACAGCACCGTGGTGGCCGGGTTGGACGTCGTGTCCATGGCCGCGATGCCCGCCTGTACCTGGGTGGCCGCAGTGTTGATGTTCTGCTCGTAGTAATAGAAGTGGGTGACCTTCTCGCCGCAGCGGCGTTCGAGCTCTTTGAACAGGACGTTCTCGACCGTGCCCTGGTTGTCGGGGTCGTTGGTGGAGATCACGCCGAGGACGCGCTTTTGCCCGTTGAAGTTCTGGGCCGGGTTCTGCGTGCCCGCGTACTTGGCCACGCGCGAGGGCACGTTGACGCTCGACATCTGATTGCACCACCACTCGGCGAAGAGCTGTTGGACCTTCGTGGAGCTCATGCCCGCGTTGTAGAAGTAGGGCGCGTTGTCGTTGGCGAACCGGTCGCTGAACCCGATGCCGCCGAAGCTGATGACCTGCTGCTGGGCCAGCTTGGCGAAGCACTCCGAGCACAGCGTGGTGGACCAGAACACGGCGAAGGGCTTGTAGGTCCGCACGATGGTGTCCATCTCGGGAAGCAGGCACTTCTTGTCCGGCGGGACGCTGGTGCACTGGCCCTGGTACGTGATGATCTTCAGCTTGCGCCCGTAGAGCTGGAAGTGGCTGTTGATGAAGTTCTCGTAGGCCTTGTCGATCGTCTTGGCGTCGTCGTACTCGAGCAGGTTGCCCTGGGCCTTGAGGATGGCGTTGACCTGGGCGCCGTAGTTCGTGACGTAGTCCACGATCACGATCTCCTTGCCCGACACGCCTCGATAGGTGTTGCCGCCGTTGTTGGCGAACGCCGCCCCGGGCGTGCCGGGGACGCACGGAGGCGCCCAGTAGGCGATGGCGGGGTCGAACTGGCGGCCCTTCACGCAGTGGCTGGTGTCGCCCGCAGGCA
>DASYMT010000204.1:0-2869 GCA_036008925.1 Acidimicrobiales bacterium
CCGCACAATGCTCAAAGCGGGTTAGCGTCGCCCGCATGGACTTCCGCAAGGAGTCGCTGGCCGACCTGGCCGAGTCCGTCCGGGCGGGCAAGGTCGGCGCACGCGAACTGGTGCAGCACGCCATCGACCGCATCGAGATGCTCGACGACCAGGTGAACGCCTTCACCGCGGTGGACGGCGACACCGCCCTCGCCACGGCCCGGGCCCTGGACGAGCGCATCGCCCGGGGCGAGGACGCGGGCGACCTGGCGGGCATCCCCATCGGGGTCAAGGACCTGGAGGACGCGGCCGGGTTCACCACCTCGCACGGGTCGGCCGCCTGGGCCAACGGGCCCGCGGCCACCGCCGACTCGATCCTGGTGACGCGGCTCAAGGCCGCGGGCTGCATCGTGGTGGGCAAGACCAACACGCCCGAGTTGGGGTGGAAGGGCGAGACCGAGAACCCGGTGTTCGGGGCCACCCGCAACCCGTGGAACCTGGCCCACTCGCCGGGCGGGTCGTCGGGCGGGAGCGCGGCGGCCATCGCCGCGGGCATGGTGCCCTTGGCCACCGGGTCGGATGGCGGCGGGTCCATCCGAATCCCCTCCGCGCTGTGCGGCCTGTCGGGCATGAAGGTGTCCCTGGGGCGGGTGCCCGCGGGCGGGCCCGAGCCGCCGGGGTGGGGGCTGTTGTCGTCCAAGGGCCCGCTGGCCCGGCGCATCGCCGACGTGGTGTACGCCCTCGACCAGGTGATCGGCCCCGACCCGTCCGACATGACGTCGCTGCCCATGCCCGAGCCGTCGTGGCTGGGCGCGCTGGAGCACGCCCGCGTCCCGCTGCGGGTGGCGTGGTCGCCCACCCTCGGGTACGCCAATGTGGACGAAGAGGTGCGCGAGGTGTGCGAGCGGGGGGTGCGCGTCCTGGCCGACATGGGCGCCGAGGTGACCGAGGTCGACACCGTGTTCCCCGAGGACCCGGTGTGGGACTGGCTGAAGCTGACGTCGGTGTACTGCCTGCGCCTGCTTGACCAGTACCGGGACACCGACGTGTGGGAGCGCATCGACCCCGGCCTGCGAGCCCAGGTGGCGCGCTTCGGCGACATCAGCGCGGTGGAGCTGGCCCGGGCCGAGGACGCCTGCCACCTGCTCAATGTGCGGCTGGTGCGGCTGTTCCACGACGTTCGCCTGCTGGCCACGCCCACGGTTGCCGCCCCCGTGCCCCGGTCGGGCGAGGTGGGCGTCATCAACGGAGAGCCCGCGGGGAACTGGGTGCAGTTCACCTACCCGTTCAACATGACCCGCTCGCCCGCGGCGACGGTCACCGTCGGCTTCACCGCGGCCGGGCTCCCGGTCGGGTTGCAGTTGGTGGGGCCGCAGCACGGGGACCTGGTGGTGCTGCGGGCCGCCGCCGCCCTGGAGGAGGCCGTGGCCCTCGACCCCGTCGCCCCCCTCGGCTGACCCCCCTTCACCTCGCGTTTCCACAGGCACTGTCCCTGTGGAAACGCCGGGTGAAGGGGGGCGGGATGGGGTAGGCAGGAGGGGTGCGGAGGCTGGCGGTCGGAGCATCGGCGGTAGTCGTGGTACTCGGCGCGCTGGCGTTCGGCCCGCCCGGCGCACCCGGCCCCTCGCCCGTCAAGGCCGCGTCGGGGCCGACGTTCGGCGTGCCCCGGGTGGTCGACCCGCTCCACACCTACGGCGAGCCCGACATCAAGGTGGCGCCCAACGGCGACGTCCACGTGTCCGGGCCGCAGGGCACGGGCGTGCAGCGCTCCATCTGGAACGTGTCGGTCGACGGCGGCGACTCCTGGCGTGTGGTCCAGGCCGTGCCAGGCGCCGACCAGTCGCCCGTCATCCCCAACAAGACCGACCTCGGGCCCGGCGGGGGCGACACCGAGATCGCCATCGCCCGCGACGGCAAGGTCTACTTCAGCGACCTGTGGGCCCTCACGTGCTTCACCGCGGCGGCCACCGCCGACCGGGGCAAGACCATCCAGTCCCAGCCCGCGGGCTGCGGCTTCCCGGGCGGCGACCGTCAGTGGATGGCCCTGCTCGACCCGGCTCCGTCGGACAACTCGACCGCCCCGTACTACCTGGCCCACAAGGACGACGCGGGCGGCTACAAGCCGATCCTCTACCAGGAGTACGACGACCTGCTGACCGGCAACGCGGTCGACATGTCGACCGACGGCGTGATGTACGCCAAGGCGGGGGAGTTCGCCAACGACGGGATCCACGCCACCAACAACGGCAACATCGTCGTCGACCAGCACACGGGCGCGCTGCTGGGCCTGGTGCGGGGCAACGGCGGCAACGACGTGTCGTTGGCCATCGGCCAGCAGAACGCCGACGGCACCTACGGCGCCTTCACCTACAAGGACTTCCTGGTCAACCCGCCGGGCGATCCGCAGAACCTGTTCCCCGTCCTCGCCATGGACAAGGCCCGCAACGCCTACGCGGTCTGGACCCTTCAGTGCAACCAGCCCGCCACCGGCGACGCGTTGGCCGCGCCCTGCTTCCACGTCTACTACTCGTGGGCGTCGGCGGCCACGGGCTGGGCCACCTGGGCCGCGCCGGTGCAGCTCGACTCGCCCCCCTCGGCCAGCGCCCTCATGCCGTGGGTGGCGGCGGGCGGCAACGGCATCATCGACGTGGTCTGGTACGGCACTGACAAGCGGGTCCATCCCAGCGCCCAGGAGAACCAGGCCTGGCACGTCTTCATGGCCCAGGTCACCGACGCGGCCTCGTCCTCACCCACCGTGACGCAGGCCCGCGTCACCCCGCACCCCATGCACTACAACGACATCTGCCTGTTGGGGACGGGCTGCATCACCGAGATCGGGAACCGCAACCTGGCCGACTTCTTCGAGGTGGCCATCGACCCCGAGGGCCGG
>DASYMT010000205.1:0-5740 GCA_036008925.1 Acidimicrobiales bacterium
GAAGCTGCTCAAGGAGCAGGGCGACAAGATCGACGCGGGCGAGCGCGAGCAGGTCGAGAACGCCTTGAACGGCGTGAAGACGGCGCTGGCCGGGTCGGACGTGGAGGCCATCAAGGACGCCACCGAGGCGCTCATGACGGCCAGTCAGGGCTTCGCCCAGAAGCTGTACGAGGCGTCGGCCCAGGAGGCCCAGCAGGCAGGCGGCGGCCCCAGCTCGGCCCCCAACGACGACGACGTCGTGGACGCCGAGATCGTGGACGAGCAGGGGGCCTAGGCCGTGGCCGACGTGGAGGAGGGGCTCGAGGAGAGCACCGCGGCCGAGAGTTCCGCGGCCGACCGCGCCGCGGCCGATGAGGTCGACCAGGCCGAGGAGGCGGCGGCCGAAGCAGTGGCGGAAGCGGCGGCCGCGGTGGAGGACGACATCGCCGCCATCGCGGCCGAGCGCGACGAGTTCCGCGCCTTGGCCCAGCGCATCCAGGCCGACTTCGAGAACTACAAGAAGCGAATCCTCAAGCAGCAGACCGAGCACCTGGAGCGGGCGGCCGAGGACCTGGTGTCCAAGCTGCTGCCCGTGCTCGACACCGCTGACCTGGCCGTGGCCCATGGGGGCGGCGAGGCGGTGGAGCAGGTGTGGATGGCGTTGTCCGACGTGCTCGGCCGGGCCGGGCTGGAGCGCATCGACCCCAAGGGCGAGGCCTTCGACCCGACCCGCCACGAGGCGGTCATGCACGAAGAGGGCGAAGGCGGCCCCACGGTCAGCGAGGTCATGCGGGCGGGCTACGCCTGGAAGGGCCGGGTCCTGCGTCCGGCCATGGTGAAGGTCACGGGATAGCGGCGGGATAGCGGGAGCGGATGCCGGCCCAGCGCGAGTGGTTCGAGAAGGACTACTACAAGGTCCTCGGCGTGCCGGACACGGCCACCGAGAAGGAGATCACGCGCGCCTATCGGAAGCTGGCCAAGCAGTACCACCCCGATGCCAACCCGGGGGCCGAGGACCGGTTCAAGGAGATCTCGGCCGCCTACGACGTCTTGGGCGAGTCGGCCAAGCGCAAGGAGTACGACGAGGTCCGCAGGCTCGGCCCCATGGGGGGCGGCGGGCCGGGCGGGGGGTTCACCTCCTTCCGGGTCGAGGACCTGGGCGACCTGTTCGGCGGGCTGTTCAACCGCAACCGCAGCCGCTCGGGCCCCACCCCCACCGGGCCCCAGCGGGGCGAGGACCTCGAGGCGGGCCTGCACCTATCGTTCCTCGACGCGGTCAACGGCCTGACCGCCACCGTCAACGTGACCAGCGACGCGGTCTGCTCGGTGTGCCACGGCACCGGCGCGGCGCCCGGCACGTCGCCCGTCATCTGTCCCACGTGCGGGGGCCGGGGCGTGACCGACGACAACCAGGGCTTCTTCTCCTTCAGCCAGCCCTGCCGCACCTGCGCGGGCTCGGGCATGAAGGTGGAGACGCCGTGCCAGACGTGCCGGGGCAGCGGGGTGGAGCGCAGGCCCCGGCAGGTCAAGGTGCGCGTCCCGGCGGGCGTGGACAACGGCCAGCGCATCAGGGTCAAGGGCCGGGGCGGGGCCGGTCACAATGGGGGCCCTTCTGGCGATCTCTATGTGGTGGTGAGCGTGGCCCCTCACGAGCTGTTCGGCCGCAACGGCAAAGACCTGACCCTGACCGTCCCCATCACCTTCGCCGAGGCGGCCTTGGGCGCGACCGTGAAAGTCCCCACCCTCGACGAGCCGGTCAGTGTCAGGATCCCGGCGGGCACCCGATCGGGCCGCACCTTCCGGGTCCGGGGGCGCGGCGTGCCCCAGGCGTCGGGGGCGGGCGACCTGTTGGTCACCGTCGAGGTGGCCGTGCCGGGCGAGCTGGACGAGGCCCAGCGCCAGGCCGTCGAGCAGTTGGCCGAGGCCTTTCCCCAGTCCCCCCGACCCCACTTGGAGGTGTAGATGGCGATGAACCGAGACAACCTGGCCGTCTACGTCATCTCGGTGGCGGCCGAGCTGGCAGGCGTGCACCCGCAGACCCTGCGCATCTACGAGCGCAAGGGCCTGGTCGACCCGGCCCGCACCGGCGGCGGCAGCAGGCGCTACAGCGACCGCGACATCGCCCGGCTGCGCCGCATCCAGGAGCTCACCAACGCGGGGCTGAACCTGGAGGGCGTGAGGCGGGTCATGGAGCTGGAGGAGGAGAACGAACAGCTCCGCCAGCACCTGGCCCGGACCCGAGTCGAGGCGCTGGCCGCGGTCGAGCGCACCCATCGGCAGTACCGGCGGGACCTGGTGCCGCTGAGTCAGAGCCCGGCCCTGTTCCGGCCCGGTCGGCGTTAGCCCTTTACGTGCCCGAATTGTTGGCGTACCTTCAAGCCGTCAAACACCGGCTGGGAACACGCCGACGCCCCCCGTCCTATCCGACGGGGGGCGTTGTGTGTCTTGTCGTGGGCCTGGCCTGGCTGGCGCTCGAGCCCATCGGCAAAGGCCCCCAACTGTTGGGCTTCACCACCCACCACGGACTCGACCTGGGCGACCTGCCCGGGCTGGCCCTGCTCGTGGCCGGCGTGGCCCTCGTCCTGTCCGCCCCCGAGTCGCCCGAGGAGGGAGAAGACCGTGGCACTTGACCCCAACCGTTGGACGCTGAAGACCCAGGAGGCCTTCAACGCGGCGGTCGACGCGGCCAAGGCGCGCAACCATCCGGAGGCCGCGCCCGCCCATCTCCTGGCCGCCATGCTCGGCCAGGAGGGAACGCTCGTGCTGCCCGTCCTCCAGAAGGTCGGCGTGGCACCGCTGTCGTTGCGCAACAAGGTCGAAGACGAACTGGCCCGCCTGCCCAAGGCCTATGGCGGGGCCGAGATCCAGATGGGCCGGGACCTGCGCGACGCGCTGGAGCGGGCCGACACGGCGCGGGTCGAGCTGGGCGACGAGTACCTGTCGATCGAGCACCTGCTGCTGGCCCTGGCCGAGCAGGTGGGCGTCAGCCGGGACGACCTGCTCGCCGCGCTGCGCGACGTGCGGGGCAGCCACCGGGTCACCAGCCAGAACCCGGAGGACCAGTACCAGGCCCTGGAGAAGTACGGCCGCGACCTCACCGAGGAGGCCCGCAAGGGCAAGCTTGACCCCGTCATCGGGCGGGACGAGGAGATCCGCCGAGTCGTCCAGGTGCTGTCGCGCCGGACCAAGAACAACCCGGTGCTCATCGGGGAGCCGGGGGTGGGCAAGACGGCCATCGTCGAGGGCCTGGCCCGTCGCATCGTGGAGGGCGACGTGCCCGAGTCCCTGAAGAACAAGCGCCTGCTGGCGTTGGACCTGGCCGCCATGGTGGCCGGAGCCAAGTACCGGGGCGAGTTCGAGGAGCGGCTCAAGGCGGTGCTCAAGGAGATCGCCGACTCGGGCGGCGAGGTCATCACGTTCATCGACGAGCTGCACACCATCGTGGGCGCGGGCGCGGCCGAGGGGGCGATGGACGCGGGGAACATGATCAAGCCCATGCTGGCCCGGGGCGAGCTGCGCATGATCGGCGCCACCACCCTGGACGAGTACCGCAAGCGGGTCGAGAAGGACCCGGCCCTGGAGCGGCGCTTCCAGCCGGTCTACGTGGGGGAGCCGTCGGTGGAGGACTCCATCGCCATCCTGCGGGGGCTGAAGGAGCGCTACGAGGTGCACCACGGCGTGCGCATCCAGGACGCCGCGCTGGTGGCCGCGGCCGTGCTGTCGGACCGGTATGTCACCGGGCGCTTCCTGCCCGACAAGGCCATCGACCTGGTGGACGAGGCGGCCAGCAGGCTGCGCATCGAGATCGACTCCATGCCCACCGAGATCGACGTGGTCGAGCGGCGCATCCGCCAACTGGAGATCGAGCGGGTGGCCTTGGCCAAGGAGACCGACGCGGCATCGGCCGAGCGCCTGGGCAAGCTCGACGAGGAGTTGGCCAACCTGCGCGAGCAGTCCGACGCCATGAAGGCCCACTGGCAGCAGGAGAAGGAGGCCATCGCCGAGATCCGCTCGCTCAAGGAGGAGCTGGAGTCGTTGCGGGGCCAGGTCGAGCGCGAGCAGGACCTGGAGCGGGCGGCCGAGATCCGCTACGGCCAGATCCCGGAGCTGGAGAAGCGGGTCGAGGAGGCCACCGCCCGGCTGGCCGAGTTGCAGCGCACGCAGAAGATGTTGAAGGAGGAGGTGGACGAGGAGGACGTGGCCGAGGTGGTGGCCAAGTGGACCGGCGTCCCCGTCTCCCGGCTGTTGGAAGGCGAGATCGCCAAGCTCGTGCGCATGGAGGAGGTGCTCCACGAGCGGGTGGTCGGGCAGGACGAGGCGGTGTCGGCCGTGGCCAACGCCATCCGCCGGTCCCGGGCCGGGCTGTCGGACCCGAACCGGCCCATCGGCTCGTTCCTGTTCCTGGGCCCGACCGGCGTGGGCAAGACCGAGCTGGCCCGGTCGCTGGCCGACTTCTTGTTCGACGACGAGCGGGCCATGGTCCGCATCGACATGTCCGAGTACATGGAGAAGCACTCGGTGTCCCGGCTGGTGGGCGCGCCGCCGGGCTACGTGGGCTACGACGAGGGCGGGCAACTCACCGAGGCGGTGCGGCGCCGGCCGTACGCAGTGGTGCTGCTGGACGAGATCGAGAAGGCCCACCCCGATGTGTTCAACATCTTGCTGCAAGTGCTGGACGACGGGCGACTGACCGACGGGCAGGGCCGCACGGTCGACTTCACCAACTCGGTGTTGATCATGACCTCGAACCTGCCGGGCGACCCGGCCGCCCACTTCAAGCCCGAGTTCATCAACCGCATCGACGAGATCGTGCGCTTCCGGGCCCTCACCGAGGCCGACATCGAGCACATCGTCGGCATCCAACTGCGGGAGCTCGACCGGCGCCTGGCCGCCCGCCGGCTGGCGTTGGAGGTCACGCCCGAGGCCCGGGCCTGGCTGGCCCGCAAGGGATACGACCCGGTGTACGGGGCCCGACCGCTCAAGCGGCTCATCCAGCGCGAGATCGGCGACACGCTGGCGCTGGCGTTGTTGGAGGGCCGCTACACCGAGGGCGACACCGTCACCGTCGACGTGGCGGGCGACGACCTCGTCCTCAAGTAGCCGCGCAGTGGCCCGCCCCACACCGGAGCGGGCCACTGGGCTTTGTGCTGCTTGCGATCCGTCCCACACCGGACGGGCCTCGGTCCTGCAACTCTTCAGTCCCACACCGGACCTGGCCGCACACCCGGCCTCTTCGGCCCCACACCGGGCCTATGCGATCTGCCCCACACCAGGAGAAATCGCCGACTGCCGTTTCTGCGTTAGACCCCTGCTGCCGTGAACGTGCCGACGGCCGTGAACGAGGTCACTGGCGCCCCCGGCGCGCTGGTAGGCACGACCGCCATGGGAATCCATGTAACGGCCGTCACGCAGGTGCCGTTGATGCAGATCGTGCAGGTCATCACCATGTACCACGTGCCGCCCACTGTGACCATGGTGACCGAGCAGCTGATGGTCACGCCGGTACCGGAGCACGAGCCGCTCAGGCTCGAGGCGCCCGCGGCGAGGCTGGCCGGCACGATCGTGCCGCCGCCGAAATTGCAGTTCACCGTGGCAACGACGGGGGCGTTGGTCCCCGCCGCGAACACGCCCGTCATGGTGCCGCCCAGGGTCAGGGTCTGGTTCGTGGGAACCGCCGTGAGCCCTGGGCTGATCGTGCCGCCGAACTGCACGATCCCCCCGGTGACCCCGGGGTCCGCCCCCGCAGGTGGCGCGGGCGCCA
>DASYMT010000206.1:0-3785 GCA_036008925.1 Acidimicrobiales bacterium
TTCGTGGCCGCCGACGCACGGGTGCAGACGGCGTTCGCCTACTTCCAGGACGGCTTCGTCCGCCGCACCACGGCCCGGGGCGGTGACGGGCGGTGGCTGGTGCTCGCCGTCTGGGCCTCGGCCGCGGCGGCCGACGGGGCCGAGCAGGCGGCCCAGTCCGACCCGGCCACGGGCGCCCTCGCCGCGCTGGTGGACGCAGGGAGCGTGCGGGCGGAGCGGTTCGAGACCCTCGACTGAGGACCGCGGCCGCAGCCCGGTCAGGCGCGGTCTGGAGTGCCGGGGTCCGCCAACCGCGGCCCTCTGTCCACCAGACAGGCGGGCGTGCGGGGTCCTACTGCTGAACGAGGGCGACCGGGTTGCCTTCGGGGTCGGTGATGGCGGCGAGGGTCGGCCCGTCGGGGAGGTCGAGAGGCTCCATCACCACCTGCCCGCCCAAGTCGGCCGCCTTGGCCAGCGAGGCCCGCAGGTCCCTCACCTGTACATAGAGGGTCACCCCGCTGCGCCCGCCCTGGCGGATGTGCCCTGCAGGCCCCGGCTCAGGCCCGCCGAGGCCAGGCCCGATCGACATGACGGCCCCATCGCCGATGTCCCAGTTGAACAGCTCGGCGTAGAACCGCCGCTGCGCCTCCGGGTCGAGCGCCTCGATCTCCCAGTGCACCACCGGCCTGGCCCAGTCCCTGTCCATGCGCAACCGTACGTCGAGGCCCGGCCCCCCGGCCTGGCCGCCAGCCGTCGCCGTGTCGATCTGGCCCTTTGCGCCGCGGCCCACGGCGGGCGGGATCAGGACGCGGGGGCGTAGGCGCACACGGGGCCGCGGCCCCGCAGCTCGAACTCGCCCGCCAGCACCCACGCCTCGCCTGCCGGGCCCGCGGCGGCAACGGCCCGCTCGCCCGCCAGCACCCGCTCGGGCCGGGTCTTGGCCAGCTCGGTGAGTCGGGCGGCCTCGTTCACCGGGTCGCCGATGACCGTGTACTCGTAGCGCTCCTCGGCCCCTACGTTGCCCGCGACCACGGTCCCGGACGACACGCCGATGCCCGCGTCGAGCGCCCCGATGCCGCCGTCGTGGCGCAGCCGGGCCAACTCGTCGCGCAGCAGGCGGGCGGCCCGCAGGGCCCGGGCCGCGTGGTCGGGCTGGTCGGCGGGCGCGCCGAACACGCACAAGGCGCCGTCGCCCTCGAACTTGTTGACCCAGCCGCCTTCCGCCCCGACCACCCGCACCACCGCGTCGAACAGGGCGTTGAGGGTGGCGACCACCTCCTGGGCGGGACGGGTGGCGGCGAGGGCGGTGGAGCCGATGAGGTCGACGAAGAGGGCCGACGCATCGCGCTGCTCCCCGCCGCCCAAGGCGGCGTCGCGCTCGAGCGCCTGGCGGGCCACCTCGTCGCCCACATGGCGGCCGAACAGGTCGCGCAGGTGTTGGCGCTCGCGCAGCCCGGACACCATCTGGTTGAAGCCGGACTGGAGCAGGCCGACCTCGCCGCCGTCGTCCACGGTGACCTCTACGCCGAGGTCGCCCTCACCGACCCGGCCCACCGCGGCCCGCACCGACTCGATGGGGTCGGCCACCGACCGGGCGGCCACGAACATCGACGTCCATCCGCCGAGCATGCCGACCGCGGTCAGGAACGCCACCGCGCCACGCGGGTCGTCGGGGCGGCTGGGGCCGACCACGGCCAAGGCGATGCCGAGCAGGGGCACGCCGGAGCCCAGGCCCCACGACAGCATGAGCCGGGGGCGCACGCCCAGATACCGGTCTCGCCGCACGCCGCCGGCCAGCACCACGGCAAACACGGGCCGCAGCGTGCGCTCGACCAACAGGTAGCTCAGCACCGACGTGGCCAGCCCGCCGAACACGATGCCCACGAAGATGCGCACCACCACCACGAACGGGTTCCCGAACACCATGTTGAGGCCGGAGAACAACACGGCCGCGCCCATCCACGCGGCGAAGGAGCCCGCGGCCAGGCGGAACGGCTCGCGCAGCGCCGTCTCCCGCTCCGCGGGCGTGGGGGTCCGGCCCTCCTCCACCCAGCGGTACTGGCGCCCGTAGAGCTTCTGGCCCACCACGCCGAACACCAGCGCCGTGCCCCCCATGTAGAGGACGAACACAACCAGCGAGAGCATGTCCCGGTCGTGGCCGATCTGGCTGGACGCCTGCGGCGCCGGGGCGATGCGCTGGAAGAAGACGAACACGATGACGGCGCCTACCAGGTTGGCCACGGCCAGGCGCGTCCACATCAGCAGCACGATCCGTCCGGTGGGCAGCCCAGCCGGGTCCGACGGGCTCTGCCCGCTCGACGGGCCGGGGACGGGCAGGCCGGCCGATGTGGTCACGCCGCACGGTACCGCCCCGCCCGCCGCCGTGAACGCCCTCGGTTCTGGTTGCAGTGAGCCGCGGCACTCGCGACCGGGCGCGACGAGAAGCGGGGGGAGGGGCCGGTACGCTCGGCCGCCGTGCCGCCCCCGCCGCCCGCCGCCGAGTCACGCGCCGCCGCCGAGGGGCCCGCCCGCGTGCTGGCCGTGTACGCCCACCCCGACGACCCCGAGGTGTCGTGCGGCGGCACCCTCGCCCGTTGGGCCCGGGCCGGGGCCGAGGTCCACGTGGTGGTGTGCGCGGCGGGGGACAAGGGCGCCGTTGACCCGGCCGTCGACCCGGCCGAGCTCACTGCCCGCCGGGCCCAGGAGGCCGCCGCCGCGGCCGCCGCCCTCGGCCTGGCCCGGACGCACCTGCTGGCCCGGCCGGACGGCGAGGTCGACAACGACGCGGCCTTGCGCCGCGAGCTGGTGGCCCACATCAGGGCGGTCAAGCCCGACGCGCTGGTGACCCACGACCCCACCGCCGTCTTCTTCGGCCAGCGCTACTTCAACCACCGCGACCACCGTGAGGTCGGGTGGGCCGCCCTCGACGCGGTGGCCCCGGCCGCGGCCAACCCCCACTACTTCCCTGACGCGGGGCCGCCCCACCAGGTCGGCACCGTCTACCTCTCCGGCACCCTCGAGCCCGACGTCTGGATCGACATCACCGACACGATCGACGCCAAAGCCGAGGCCCTGCTGCACCATGAGAGCCAGCTCGGCGACGCCGGGGAGTGGATGCGCCACGTGGTGCGCGAGCGGGCCGAAGAGGCGGGCCGGGCCGCGGGTGTGCCCTTCGCCGAGGCCTTCCGCGTCTTGCGCTTCATCGACTGACGCGACGCGTCGGCCCGATGGACCGGGGCGTGTTCTAGCCCGGCGAGGGGCCGCTGCCGTTGCCGTTGGGCTGCTTCTCGGCCTGGATGCGCCGCCACTCGCCCATGGCCCGCATGGTGACGACGGAGACGATGGCCACGCCGCCTGCGAAGAAGAGGCCGCCGAGGAGGGCGCCAATGCCGTTGGGCGTGGCGCAGTCGCCGTCGCACTGGATGGCCACGAAGCCGTAGCCGATGAAGGCGCCCGCCGCCCCGGCCACGATGATGGCGACGAAGGCGAGGGCCCGGGCCTGGGGGGACGGGAGGGCGGAGGCGCGGCGCTCGGGCACGGCCGGATGCTAGGTGCGGCGGCGCGGTCGGGAGGACCAGGTGGCGCCGGGGCTCCGGCCCGTCGCCGGTCAGGCCTTGGCCAGCGGGGCGACCGCGCCCTTGGCCACCCGGACCAGGTCGTCGGGGGCGATGGGGAACACGTCGTTGTGGGTGCCCGCCGCGGCCCAGACCACCTCGAAGCGCAGGAGGTCCTCGTCCACGTAGACGCGAAGGTCGGTGGCGTGGCCGAAGGGTGGGACGCCGCCGATGGGGAAGCCGGTGGCCTGG
>DASYMT010000207.1:0-12492 GCA_036008925.1 Acidimicrobiales bacterium
GGCGTCGAGGTACGCCTGTTCTGCCTGGAAGTCGGGGTGTTCGCCCACCACTCACTCGTCCGGGACCCCCGCGCGGGGGACGGACAAGCATAGTCCCAGGCGTCCCACCGCGTTTCTGGAGGACGGGCCGCGCCAAAACCACGCGCCCTGTCCTCCAGACGGGCGAGACGGGGGTCAGGCGGTGACGGGGCAGAGGAGCAGCTCCACGAAATGGAGCAGCTCGTCCAGGTTGAACGGCTTGGTGATGTAGTAGTCGGCCCCGGCCCGCCAGCCCTCCCACACCTCGGCGTCGGTCGCCTTGGCCGTGAGCAGCACCACCGGGATGTCCTTGGTGCGGGGGTGCGACTTCAGCGACCCCAGCACGTCGAGCCCGTCCCGCTCCGGCATCATCACGTCGAGCACGACCAGGTCGGGCAGGCAGGTGCGCACCAGCTCCCACGCCTGCTCGCCGTCGGCCGCCGCCACCACGTCGAAGCCCTCGGCCTCGAGGTTGAGCGTCAGCAGCTCACGAATGTGCTGATCGTCGTCCGCCACCAGGATCCGCATGTCACACCCCCGCAGGCGCAGCCAGCACCGACGTGCCCGCGACGCGGACCCCCGGATCGGCCGTCCCGCCGTCGTCGTCAGGCACCACGGGCAGGCGCAGCCGGAAGCTGCACCCACCCCCCGCCGCCTCGTCCAATGTCAACGTGCCGTCGAGCAGCTCGGCGAGCTGCCGGCACAAGTACAGCCCCAACCCCGTGCCCCCCTGCCGCCGGGTGGAGGACTGGTCGAGCTGCACGAACCGCTCGAACACCCGCTCCCGGTCGACGGCCGGAATGCCCGGCCCGCGGTCGACCACGAGGAACTCGACTGCTCCGGCCGAGGGCTGCGCCATCACGGTGATGGCCCCCTCCGGCGCGTACTTGATGGCGTTCTCCACCAGGTTGGTGAGGATCTGCCGAAGCTTGTGCGGATCGGACCGCAGGCCCGTGCAGCCCGGCTGCACCTGCGCCTCCAGCCGGTGCCCGGACGTGCCCAGCAGGTCGCCGACCACGCCGGCCACCACGCCCGTCGCGTCAACCGGCGCCCGCTCGGGCCGCATGGCCCCGGTCTCGGCCGACGCCACCTGCAACAGATCCTCGATCAGCCGCTTGAGCCGGTCGCCCTGCTCCAACGCGGTGCCCAGCAGGCGGTCCACGTCGGCCGGGCCCAGCTTCTCCCGACACCGCCGCAGCGTCGACACGGACCCCAGCACACAGGTCAGCGGCGTGCGCAGCTCGTGCGAGACGGTGGCCAAGAAGTCGCCCTTCTGCCGGGTGAGGTCGATCTGGTGCTGGAGCGCCTCCTCCACCTCGGCGTACAGCAGTGCGTTGGCCATGGTCAGCGCGGCGTGGCCGGAGAAGGCGGCCAGCACCTCCACCCGCCCGTCGCCCTGGTCGTCGGCCCGGATCTCGCGGAATACGGCCAGCCCCACCGTGGCGGGCGCGCCCAGCCGGGGCGGGCACCACACCAGGTCGGCGCCGCCCGGGACGGCCGCCCGCAGCGCGCGGGGCCAGTCGGCCGCGGCCAGGGTGCGGGGCTTGCAGTCGGTGATGTCGATGGAAAGGAGGGCCTCGACCACGCCCGCAGGCGCGGGGCCGGCCCCGGCGTCGTCGACCAGCACGGCGGCCCACGACCCGTCGGGCCTGCGCCCGCAGCACACGGCCGCGTTGCCGGTCACCAGGCCCCGGGCCTCGGCCGCCAGCGTGGCCAGCGAGTCCTCGAAGCCGACCAGTTGGCCGGTGCGCGACGACGCCTCGTACAGGCGCTGGAACCGCAGGTGCTCGGCCGACTGCACGGCCATACGCCGGGTCCCCATGAACACCATGCCCAGCAGGGGGAGGAGCAGCACCGGCCCCAGGCCGTCGGCCTCGGCCAGCACCACGGCGGACAGGCCCAGTGACGCGGAGGCCGCGGTCGACACCGCCACCGTGGGCACCGAGGCGACCAGCACGTCGAAGAACCGGCGGCGCTCGGCCACGGCCAGGATGGCCGACGTGGTGGCCACGCTCACCACCGCGTAGGCCACGACCGCCTCCGCCATCGGCAGCCAGCCCCGGGTCTGGAGGACCGAGGCGGCGTGGGTCCCGTGGCGGGCGAACACGGCGGCCGCCACTGCGTTGGCGCCCATGGCCGCGGCCACGTTGAAGGTCAGCTTGAGCCCGCGCTGGCGGGACACGAGGCACGACACGGCCTCGCCCACGGTGGCGGCCAGCACCACGGCCATGGGGCCCAACTGCCACAGGGCCACCACCAGCACGGCCTCGTTGAGGACGACCGTGCAGGCGTGGCGCCGCAGCTCGAGGTGCATCGGCACCAGGCCGACGAGGGCGAAGGCGGCCGTGCAGCCCACCAGAGCGGCAGGCGGGCCGCCCAGCCCCCAGGGCCGGGAGACGAGCAGGAGGACGGCGGCTGCAATCGCGTGTGTACCCGCGATCCCCAGCACCCACCGTTTCATCACACGCCCCACTCCGCGGCGGACCACCGCGTGCCGCTCCAGCGGGTGCCGCTCCAACGGGTGCCGCTCCAGCGCGTCCCCGACCAGCGGGTGCCGCTCCAGCGGGTGCCGGACCAGCGCGTCCCCGACCAGCGGGTGCCGCTCCAACGTGTCCCGCTCCAGCGGGTGCCGGACCAGTTGCCCTCCAGGGCCCACGGCATCCAGTCGAGCGGGCCGTACGAGGTGTCGGTGCCGTCGGCCACCGGGAGGTGCTGCCACCACGAGGGGTCGGCCTCGGCGTTCAGGGCCGCGCCCACGTTCAGGGCGCCCGCCTTGGTGCCGCGCAGGTCGTCGGCCGACGTGGCCAGCGCGCCCTTCACGTCGTCGGGGGTGGCCTCAGGATGGGCCCACAGCACGACGGCGGCGGCGCCCGCGGTCAGGGCCGTCGACATCGACGTGCCGCTGCCCCGGAAGAAGTTCTTGCCCTGGCGGGCGGCCGGGTAGGCCTGGTCGAGGTACGAGCCGGGGGCCCGCAGCGAGACCACGTCCACGCCGGGGGCCAGCACCTCGGGCTTGCGCTGGCGGGCACTGGTGCCGGAGCCGGAGAAGTCGGCCACCGCGTCGTCGGACGTGGTCGCCGTGCCCTGCGTGTCGGTGGCGCCGACGGTGAGCACCCAGGGATCACGGCCGGGTGCGGTGACCGTGCCGGCACCGTCGTTGCCCGACGAGGTCACCACCGTGATCCCTGAGGCCCACGCGGCCTCCACGGCTGCGGAGAGGGGGTCGCCCCGCCACGCCATCGGCATGTCGACGCCGAAGGAGAGGTTGAGGACGCGGATGCCGTAGTCCTCGGCGTTGTCGATGGCGAAGCCGATGCCCGCCACGACCTGGCCGAGGGTGGTGCTGCCGTCCCGGCCCGCCACCTTGATGCTGATGATGTCGGCCCCGGGGGCCACGCCGAAGTCCTTGGCCCCGATGAGGCCGGCCATGAAGGTGCCGTGCCCGTAGCGGTCCACGCCGTCGCCCTCGCCGCTGAAGTCGGCGGCCCGCACGACCTTGCCCTTGAGGCCGGACACGTCGGCCACGCCGGTGTCGACCAGGGCCACGCCCACGTCCTCGCCCGCCTTCTTGTCCCACTGGCGCCCGACGTGCAGGGAGGCGAACTGCGGGGACTCGCGGGTGGGCTCGTACTTCTCGGACGTGACGTGCATGCGCACGTCGGGCACCACGACCACGTCGTGGTTGGCGGCCAGGGTTGCGGTGCGCACGCGGGCGCTGACCCCGTGGACCACGTCGAGCGTGCGGGTGACAGTGCCACCCGCGCTGCGAACGGCGGCGGCCGCGTCCGCGGTAGAGCCGGCGAGTACCACCACAGACTCGCCGGACACGGCCGCGGCCGCCGTCGTTGCAGGAGCGAGCGCGCTGAGGAGCACCAGCGCCACCAACCAGAACCTTGTGGGGAAACCGCGGCGTCGCATATGCGCTCCTCGTAGCTCGTTCGCTTTCGCGCTATCGGTGGTCGTCGCTGTCCGTCTTGAGGCGTCTGGGGCCGCAACTGGCGAATGGCACTGACTGGCGGTGGCAGGAGGGGCCCGACCGGGCTAGTCATCGGCGCTCGATTCGGGCAGCAGGCGTGGGGACGGGCCGGTTCGGGCCGGCCATAGCCGAACCGGGCGGCGACACTGTGGCCCGGCGCGCCTAGCCCGGTCCCCCGTCCCCTGGGGCGGGCTCCGGGCGGACTTCGGACAGGGCGAGGGGGGCGGGTAACGTCGCTGCGTGGTCGCCTCCGAGGAAGCCCCGTTCCTCGTCGCCTGCCGCCGCCGACCGGCGCCGCACACCCCGGTGTGGTTCATGCGCCAGGCGGGCCGCTCGCTCCCGGAGTACCGGGCCATCCGGGGCGAGGGCAGCATCCTGGAGGCCATCGCCCAGCCCGAGCTGGCAGCCGAGATCACCCTCCAGCCCGTGCGCCGCTACGGAGTCGACGCCGCCATCCTCTACTCGGACATCGTGGTGCCCGTGCACGCCATCGGCTTCGGCGTGGACGTGGTGCCCGGCGTGGGCCCGGTGGTCTCCGAGCCCTTCCGGTCCAAGGACGACTTGGCCCGGCTGCGGCCGCTCGAGCCGGAGGCCGACACGCCGTACGTCTTGGAGACGGTGCGGCTTTTGGCGGCCGAACTGCCGCCGTCGGTGGCCCTCATCGGCTTCGCGGGCGCGCCCTTCACGGTGGCCAGCTACCTCATCGAGGGACGGCCGTCGCGCACGTACGAGCGCACCAAGTCGTTGATGCACGCCGAGCCCGGGTTGTGGGACTCGCTGCTGGAGCGGCTGGCCGACTTGGCCCTCGCATCCCTGCGCTCCCAGGTGGCGGCGGGCGCCCAGGCCGTGCAGGTCTTCGACTCGTGGGCCGGGGCTTTGTCCCCCGCCGCCTACCGCCGCTTCGTGCTGCCCCACTCGCAGCGCATCTTCGAGGGCCTGGCCGACCTCGACGTGCCCCGCATCCACTTCGGCGTGGGCACGGGCGAGCTGCTCGCGCTCATGGCCGAGGCCGGGGCCGACGTGGTGGGGGTGGACTGGCGGGTGCCGTTGTCGGCCGCGTGGGAGCGGGTCGGCCCGGACAAGGCGGTGCAGGGCAACCTCGACCCGGCCATCTGCCTGGCCCCGTGGGACGTGGTCGAGCAGGAGACCCGCCGGGTGCTGGCCGAGGCCGGGGGACGGGCCGGGCACATCTTCAACCTGGGCCACGGGGTCCTGCCCGAGACCGACCCGGACACCCTGGCCCGGGTGGTGGAGGTCGTGCATGGCGGGTGAGGCGGGGGGCGGCCCGGTCGGCCCGGTCGGCCCGGTCGGCCCAGTCAGCCCGGTCAGCGCGGTCGGCCCGGTCGGCGTGCTGCTGATGGCCTACGGGACGCCCGCCTCGCCCTCGGCCGTGGCCGGCTACTACACCCACATCCGCCGGGGCCGGCCGCCCACCCCCGAGCAGTTGGCCGACCTCCAGCGCCGCTACGACGCCATCGGCGGCATCTCCCCTTTGTTGGCACGCACACAGGCACAGATGGCGGCCGTGGCCCGGGAGCTGGGCGAGGGGTTCGTGTGCCGATTGGGCCAGAAGCACGCAGCCCCGTTCATCGAGGACGCGGCGGCCGGGCTGGCGGACGCGGGCGTGTCGCGGATCGTGGGGGTGGTGCTGGCGCCGCACTACTCGGCCTTGAGCGTGGGCGAGTACCACTCGCGTGCAGGGGAGGCGGCGGGGCCGGTGCCGTATGCGGGCGTGGCGTCGTGGCACCTGGAGCCGGGGCTGGTCTCGCGGTTGGCCTCCCGGGTGGAGGCGGTCCTGTCGGCCGACGCCGTCGTGCTGTTCACCGCCCACTCCCTGCCCGAGCGGGTGCGCGAGATGGGCGACCCCTACCCGGCCCAGGTGGCGGAGACGGCCGCCGCGGTGGCCGCCGCCGCGGGCCTGGACGACGGGCGGTGGCAGGTGGCGTGGCAGTCGGCGGGCCGCACCCCCGAGCCCTGGCTGGGGCCGGACATCCTGGAGGTCATCGGCGCGCTGGACGCCCCTGCTGTCGTGGTGTGCCCGGTGGGGTTCACGTCGGACCACTTGGAGGTCTTGTACGACGTGGACATCGAGGCGCGCGCGGTGGCGGAGTGGCGCGGCATGAAGCTGGACCGCACCGAGTCGCTGAACGAGGCCGTCGCCCCGATCCTCGCCCCCGTCATCACCTCCGCCCTCGACCGTTGGCCACTCGACCGCCACCTGCCGGCCGACAACTGACCGATGGCGCGAACGGGCGAGCGGGTCGCGGTGGTGGGCGGCGGGATCACCGGGCTTGCCGCCGCCTACGAGGCCACCAAGGCGGGGGCCCGGGTCACCGTGTACGAGGGCGGCGCCCGGCTGGGCGGGAAGATCCTCACCACCGAGTTCGAGGGCGTGCCGGTGGACGCGGGGCCCGACGCCTTCTTGGCCCGCGTCCCCCATGCAGTCGAGCTGTGCCGGGAGCTGGGGCTTGCCGGCGAGCTGGTCGCCCCCGCCGCGGGAAAGGCCTTCGTGTGGACGGGGGGCAGGCTGCGGCCTCTGCCCGAGGGGCTAGTGCTGGGCGTGCCCACCGACCTGTTCGGCCTGGCCCGCTCCGGCATCCTCTCGCCTGCGGGCGTGCTGCGGGCCGGCCTCGACCTGGTGCTCCCCCGCACCCGCTTCGGGGACGACCCGTCGGTGGCCGAGGTGGTCACCGCCCGCTTCGGGCACGAGGCGGCCGACCGCCTGGTGGAGCCGCTGCTGGGCGGCATCCACGCGGGGCGCATCGACCGGCTCAGCCTGTCGGCCAGCGCGCCCCAGTTGGCCGCCGCCGCGCAGCGCAGCCGCAGTCTGCTGCTCGGCCTGCGGGGCACGGGGGCCAAGGGCTCGCTCGACGGGCCGGTGTTCTTCTCGCTGAAGGGCGGCATGGCCCGGCTGGTGGAGGCGCTGGCCGAGCGGCTGGACGACGTGCGCCTGGGCCAGCCGGTGGACGGCCTGCCCGACGCCGACCGGGTGGTGGTGGCCACGCCCGCGCCGGCTACGGCCCGGCTCCTCCAGGCGGTGTCGCCCGAGGCAGGCGAGGAGCTGCGGGAGATCGAGCACGCGTCGGTGGCGTTGGTCACGTTGGCGTACGAATCGTTCGACGGGGCGGGCAGTGGGGCGGGCAGCGGCTTCCTGGTCCCCCGGGTCGACGGCCGGCTCATGACCGCCTGCTCGTTCGGGACCAACAAGTGGCCGCACTGGTCGGGTCCGGGGCGCACCGTGCTGCGGGTGTCGGCCGGGCGGGCGGGCGACGACCGGGCCATGCGTATGGCCGACGACGAGCTGGTCGACGGGCTGCACGCCGAGCTGGCCGAGGCGGTCGGGGTGCGCAGCAGGCCCGTGGCCCAGCGGGTCAGCCGGTGGCCCGACGGGTTCCCCCAGTACGCGCCCGGCCATGCGGCGCGGGTGCAGCGCATCGAGGCGGCCGTGGCCCGCGACCTGCCGCGTGTACGCCTCGCCGGGGCCGCCCTGCACGGGGTGGGGATCCCGGCGTGCATCGCGTCGGGGCGGGCGGCAGTGCGATGAGGCGGCGCCGGTGCGCGGACGCCGCCCCACCGCGGTGAGGCCCGCCGATCAGCGAAGCGAGCCGGTGAGAAGCAGGACGAGCAGCACGATGAGCAGAATCGCTCCGATGCCGATCCCGCCGGAGCGGTAGGTCCCACCGCCATAGCCGAGCCCGCCGCCGACGGCGAGGACGATGAGCACGATCAGAAGGATGAGCAGCATGGCCCAACGGGTTCCCTCGGCCGGAAAAGGCCAAACGCCTCCTCGGCACATCAAGCCCATGTTGGCGACCACGGGATCGATGCCGTCGCGCCAGGAGGGGTGGGCCTTCGAGATCAAATGGGACGGCGTGCGGGCCGTTTGCTACGTGGAGGGCGGGCGGCTGCACATGGAGTCGCGCAACCTGCTCGACATCACCCCCCGGTACCCCGAGCTGCACGGGCTCGGGCCTGCATTGGGCGGTCGCGACGCCGTGCTCGACGGCGAGGTGGTGACCTTCGATCCCCAGGGCAGGCCCAGCTTCGGCTTGCTGCAACAGCGCATGCACCTGGCCGACGAGCGCATGGTGCGCAGGCTCATGGTCGACGTGCCCGTCGCCCTCATGGTGTTCGACCTGCTGTGGCTGGACGGCCGCTCGCTGACGGGGTCCCCTTGGCAGGAGCGGCGGGCCGCGTTGGAGGAGTTGGGCGAGGGGTGGGGCGACGGGCCGTGGCGCATGTCCACCGCTTGGCCGGGCGAGGGCGCTTCGCTGCTGGCCGCCACGCGCCAGCGGGGCCTGGAGGGGGTGATCGCCAAGAAGGCCGACTCGCTGTACGAGCCGGGCAGGCGGTCGAAATGCTGGATCAAGATCAAGAACGTCAACCGCCAGGAGTTCGTGGTCGGCGGGTGGCTGCCCGGGTCGGGCAACCGGGAGGGGCGGCTGGGCGCGCTGATCGTCGGCTACTACGACGGCGACGACCTGCGGCCCGCCGGGAAGGTGGGCACCGGCTTCACCGACAGGGACCTGGAGGACATGGCCCGGCGGCTGGAGCCCCTGGCCCGGGACACCTCGCCCTTCGCCGAGAAGGTGCCGTGGCGGGAGGCCCGTTTCGTGGAGCCGGTGCTCGTCGGGGACGTGGAGTTCACCGAGTGGACTGCGGCGAACACGCTGCGACACCCCTCGTGGAAGGGCCTCCGGACGGACAAGTCGCCCCGCGAGGTGGTGAGAGAGCCCCTTTCGGGGAGACAATAGGCACCATGGCCAGGTCGATCTGGAGTGGTGCGATCTCCTTCGGACTGGTGAACGTCCCTGTCAAGGTGTTCACCGCCGTCCGCAAGAAGGACGTCCGCTTCCATCAGTTGCACGACAAAGACGGCGTGCGCATCCAACAGAAGCGGTGGTGTCCGCAGGACGAGGCCGAGGTGCCCTACGACGAGATCGTCAAGGGGTACGAGATCAGCTCGGGCCAGTACGTGGTCATCGAGCCCGACGAGTTGGAGACGCTCGACCCCGAGGCGACCCGCACCATCGACATCGAGGACTTCGTCGACCTGGAGCAGATCGACCCGCTGTTCTTCGACTCGAACTACTACCTGGTGCCCGACACCCGCGGCGAAAAGGCGTACCGGCTGCTGCTGGAGGCCATGCGCGACGCGGGCAAGGTGGGCGTGGCCCGGGTGGTGATGCGCACCAAGCAGTACCTGGTGGCCGTCCGGCCCGTCGACGAGGCGCTGGTGATGACCACCATGAACTTCGCCGACGAGGTGGTGGGCCAGGAGGAGCTGGAGGGGCTCCCCGAGACCAAGCAGAAGGTGTCGGAGAAGGAGCTGCGCATGGCCGAGCAGCTCATCGAGTCGCTGGCCACCGACTGGGACCCGACGCAGTACCACGACACGTATCGGGAGAAGGTGCTGGAGCTGATCGAGCAGAAGGCCGAGGGCAAGGAGATCGTGACCCAGCCCGAGGCCGAGAAGCCCGCGCCGGTGGTCGACCTGATGGCGGCACTGGAGGCGTCGCTGGCCGCGGCCCGGGGCGAGTCGTCGGACGGCGACGGCAAGGCCAAGCCCGCCAAGAAGGCGACGAAGGCCCGCAAGGCCAAAGCCAGTTGACCGCCGTCCTGGTCGAGGGCCGCGAGCTCCAGCTCTCCAATCTCGACAAGGTCCTCTATCCCCAGGCGGGCTTCACCAAGGGCCAGGTCATCAACTACTACCAGCGGGTGGCGGGCGCGCTGCTCCCCCACCTGGAACAGCGGCCGCTCACGCTGAAGCGCTACCCCAACGGCGTGGAGGGCCACTTCTTCTACGAGAAGCGCTGCCCCTCATACCGGCCCGACTGGTTCAAGACGGCCGAGGTGTGGAGCGACCGCAACCGCGGCATCGTCAACTACTGCGTGGTCGACGACCTGCCCTCGCTGGTGTGGGTGGCCAACACCGCGTCGCTCGAGCTGCACCCGTCGCTGTCCAAGTGCGACGAGATCACCCGGCCCACGGCCGTGGCCTTCGACCTCGACCCCGGTGCGCCCGCCGACATGGTCGACTGCGCCCGCATCGGGCTGCGCCTGCGCGACCTGTTCTCGCACATGGGCCTTGAGTCGTTCCCCAAGACGTCGGGGTCGAAGGGGCTTCAGGTCTACGTGCCCCTCAACACGCCGGAGGCGACCTACGAAGACGGGACCAAGGACTTCGCCCTGTCGGTGGCCCGGCTGTTCGAGAAGCAGTTCCCCGACGAGGTCGTGCACCAGATGAAGAAGGACCTGCGGCCGGGCAAGGTGCTCATCGACTGGTCGCAGAACGACCAGCACAAGACCACCGTCTCCGTGTACTCGCTGCGGGCCAAGGAGCGGCCCACCGTGTCGACGCCGCTGACGTGGGACGAGGTGGAGACGGTGGTGGCGTCACGCGACCCGGAGCTTGTCGTGTTCGAGGCCGACGACGTGCTGGAGCGGGTAGACCGCCTCGGCGACCTCTTCGCCCCCGTCGCCACCCTCCAGCAAGAACTCCCCGCCCTCACCTGAACCCCGTTCTTTGGAAGCTGGAGCGCGGGCGAGGTCGGGCCGCAGGACTGTTCTCAGAAGGGTTCGAGGACGTCGGCCGGGGCGAGGGGGCCGAAGGCGGACAGCACTGACAGGTAGGGCTCGGGGTCGGCCGGGCCCGACCAGTCGAGGGCCCGCACCTGCCCGGCGCTGCGCCTGCCCGCCAGCATCCGGAAGAACTCGACCGGCGTGGCCGTGAGCGTGGCTCCGGGCTCGCCCTCGCCAGACCCCAGCGTCCACTCCTGGTTGCCCGCCCGCACCCGCAGCACCGGCAGCTCGGCCTTTTTGATCCGCTTGTCCAGGAAGAGGGCCATGAAGTTGAGGCCGAAGTCGAGGCCCCCCGCCATGGCCTCGCCCGGCGGCCGGCCCAGCAGGGCCCGCAGGTCGAGCTCGTGCTGCAACACGTCAGCCACCAGCGCGCTGGCCATGGTCTCGGGGGCGGCGCTCAGCATGCCGTCGAACTGCTCGGCCGTGCCCTGCCACTCCGACGCCAACTCGGCCACCGACCGCCCGGCCCGCTCGGCCACTTGGCGGCCCGACCACGCGTCGGAGCCCACGCCGTCCAGCCGCCCGGCCAGCACGTCGCTGGGAATGCCCGCCACATGGGCCAACAGGTCCTGGCCCGACCAGGCGGGCGTGGCGGGCACCTTCTCCTCCAGCCGCTCGGGCGGTGCGTCGACGGCCAGGTCGATCATGCGGGAGCGGGCCTCGGCGTAGATGGCGGCGGCGTCCATGCGGGCGACCGTAGCCTGGGCCGCCATCAGACGCTCTGGCCCCCTGACCTTCGCCGCCCCCGCCCTGCTGGCCGGGCTGCTCGTCGCCTTCTCCCTGCCCCCGTGGGGCTGGTGGCCGCTGGCCTGGCTGGGCCTGGGCCTGCTGGCCTGGCGGCTCGACCGCCTCACCACCCGGCAGCGCGTCCTGGCGGGCGCCGCCTTCGGCCTGGGCCAGTTCGTGGTCGGCCTGTGGTGGATGCTCGAGTTCAACCTGGTCGGCGGCGTGCTGGTGATGCTGCTGGAGACGGCGGCCATGGTCGCGGCCGCCACCTTCGCCCCCCGCCTGCTGGCCGTGCCTGCCGCCCTGGTGCTGGCCGAAGCCGTGCGCGACCGCGTCCCCTTCGGCGGCCTGCCCATGGCGGGCGTGGCCCTGGGCCAGGTCGACGGGCCCTTCGGCGGCGCGGCCCGACTCGGCGGCGCCCTCCTCGTCCTCGCCCTCGCCGCCGCCGCGGGCGCGGCCCTCGCCGCCGCGGCCCGACGGCGCTTCAAGACAGCCGCCGTCCTCGCCGCGGCCACGACACTCGTGGCCGCACTGGGCATGGTCGCCCCCGACGGCGGCCCGGCCGGCAGGCCCCGCAAGATCGCGGTGGTGCAGGGCGGCGGCCCCCGCGGCTTTCGGGCCGTGGACACCGACGCCCGCGAGGTCTTCGAACGGCACGTCCAAGCCAGCCAGGCCATCACCCCGCCTGTCGACCTGGTGCTCTGGCCCGAGGACGTGATGGACCTCACCGTGCCGGTCGAGGTGTCGGACGAGGCGGCCGCCGTCGCCGCCCTCGCCATCCAGGTCGACGCCCCGGTGGTGGCAGGCCTGGTCGAGGACGACGGGCCCGACCGCTTCCGCAACGCGGCCGTGCTGTGGACGCCCGACGGCCGGATCTCGGGCCGCTACGACAAGGTCCACCGGGTGCCCTTCGGCGAGTACGTGCCCGGCCGGTCGGTCATCAAGCACCTGGCCGACCTGTCGGTCATCCCCCGCGACGCCGTGCCGGGCACCGGGCCAGGCGTGCTGCCCGGCCACCTCGGCGTGGTGATCTCCTACGAGGTCTACTTCGCCGACCGGGCCCGGGCCGCGGCGCGCGCAGGGGGGCGGGTGCTGCTCGTCCCCACCAACGCGGCGTCGTTCAAGACCAGCCAGGTGCCCACCACCGAGGTGGCGTCGGCCCAGTTGCGGGCCATCGAGACGGGCCGGGA
>DASYMT010000208.1:0-1520 GCA_036008925.1 Acidimicrobiales bacterium
CGTTGGTGAACCTGATCGACGGCGGCGGGGCCCGCGTGGAGGCCACCGTGGTGCTGCGGGCCGATGTGGAACGCCTGGCCGGCGGCGAGGGAATCTGCGAGACGGCGACGGGCGACGTGCCGGTCGACGAGGCCATCGGGGCCATCCTGGCCGGGGCCTTCGTCAAAGTGCTCGAGCACGACGGCGTCGACGTCACCCGCGTGGCCCATCCGGGCCGGCACCGGCCCGCCGTGCTCGACACCGCCGTGCTCGACCGTGACCACTCCATGTGCGTGCGCCCGGGCTGTGGCGCCACCCAGCGACTGCAGGTGCACCTCTACAAGATCGACTACGGCCGGCGCGGGCCGACCGCCTATTGGAACCTGGCGACCCTCTGCCGCCACGACCACGACCTCGTGACGCGGGGCGGTCACCGGCTGGAGGGCGGCCCGGGGAAGTGGAGCTGGGTGCCGCCGCCGCCCTAGGACGGGCTCGGCGGGAGCGGGCTAGGCGGGAACGGGCGCGGGCTCGGGGGTGGCCGACGCGATGCGGGCGGGCTCGGGGACCTCGGCCGACTCGGCCTCCGCGGCCTTGCGCTTGGCGTAGCTGTTCACGTACTCCTGCCCGGACTGCTCGCGCAGCTCGAACATGATCTCGTCGGTGATCTGGCGCAGCACCAGCGGGTCGTCGGCCCGGTCCTTGTAGCGGGCGAAGGACAAGGGCCTGGAGAAGCGCACGGTGATGGGCATGAAGAAGTTGGGCTTCACCTGGCCGATGGGCTGGGCCTCGCGGGTGCCGATCATGGCGACGGCGACGACCGGCGCGCCCGTCTGCAGGGCCAGGCGGGCCACGCCCGTGTGGCCCTTGTAGAGGCGGCCGTCGGGCGAGCGGGTGCCCTCGGGGTAGATGCCGAACAGTCCGTCGCCCTCGAGCACCTCGCGCGCCGAGTCGAGGGCCCGTTGCGACGCCGACCCGCCGCCCCGCTTGATGGGGATCTGGCCGACGGCCCGGAAGAACCACGCCGTCTTGGGATCGTCGAAGTACTCGGCCTTGGCCACGAACGTCACCCGCCTGCGCAGCACGAGCGGCAGGAAGATCGAGTCGGAGAACGAGATGTGGTTGCCGGCCAGGATGCAGCGCCCGTCCGTGGGCACGTGCTCGACCCCCTCCACCCGGACGCGGAAGAGGAACGAGAGGATGGGGCTGAGCACCGCCTTGACAACCCAGTACGCCATGGCGTCGAGACAGTATCCCCGTGGGGGCCCCCGTGGGTTTCTTGACCGAGCGGTCAAGCAGACTTACCGTCAGGCCCGACATGAACCGACGCCTCACCAGCAGGGGGAAAGAGCGGCGGCGCCAGCTGATGGACCACGCCACCCAGCTCTTCGCCGACAACGGCTACCACCCCACGTCCGTCGCCGAGATCGTGCAGGGCCTCGGCGTCGGCAAGGGCGTCTTCTACTGGTATTTCTCCTCGAAGGAGGAGTTGCTGGGCGAGATCCTCCGCGACGCCCATCTCCAGCTCCGCCGCTGCCAGCAGG